>JANMMK010000034.1:0-8058 GCA_031373235.1 bacterium
ATAGACGCTCGTTTCGGTGCGAAGCTTTTTTTGAAGGAAAAAGAACTTTCCACACCAAAGTAGTCTTCTTGTTGGTGTATAATAAGAAAGATGTTTTCATTTATTGGATCTTATTTTTTGTGGCATTTTACAAAAGGGTTGTTTTCTCTCTTGCTCCATATCAAGAACTTTTTGTGGTTTTTGTATCATTTTTTTTCGATTAAGATATTACTTCAGACATTGTTTTCTCCTTGGAAGTTAGAGGGCGAAGGATATAAAAGGGGTTTCAGTATAGAAAATTTTTTTGAAACTTTCATTGTCAATACACTCATGCGAATAGTTGGATTTCTGATAAGGATTTCAGTCATTATTGTAGGGTGTATTTGTATTACCACAGCTTCTTTGGCGAGCGTTCCTTTAGTTGCAATCTGGATTGGGGCACCGATACTCATACCTTTTGTTTTTATTTCAGGACTTAGAATGATTTTATAAAAAAACATGATCCCTTCTTTTTTAAAACTATATACAAAGAAAATATTAGGTAGTCTGGTTCTTGAAGATATTATTCCTCATGGAACGAGAAGGGCTGTTATGCATGTTTTCTTTTTTCTTTCAGTCACCACCTTCGCTTTTATGTTTTTTGGTTTTGAAGGTGTGGAGCATAAGCTTCGTGGAGTGTTTTTGATGTGTATCTCTGTTGCGGTAACATTCTCTTTACTTGAGAGTTATTTCTTTTATTACTATGAAAAGAGTCATGAAGCAGAAGATATTATTCCTTTTGAAATAGGTCAGATTATTTTCTACGCCGAGGATGATGACCTTACAAAAGGATTTATTTTTTCTGAAACGGGAGATCTTATTTTGAAACGGCTTGGATTTACCGAAAAAGAAATAAAAGAGTTTATACAAAAAAGAGTCGGAGTTTCTCATGAAGAAGTTGCACACCTACTTGAGGCACTTACTTCATTTGAAAGTTACGCCAAAGCTATTTATGAGTATGATAAAGAATTTCAAGAGTTTTTGTCACTGAAAGGTTTGCAATATAGAGAATTTGTTGGAGCTATGAATTTTGTACTTGATGCACTTCGGGACAACGTAGAAAGAGAAAGATGGTGGTCAAAAGATGCGCTTTCTCGAATACCTGGTATTGGAAGAAACTGGGCTTATGGTGAAACCTATATGATAGAGCGTTACGGAAGAGACATTACAGAAGTACTATCTTCGCATCTAGGTAGCTATGAAAGGTCTCAAGAGCATAATGTATTGCAACTTGAGAATCTACTTAGTAAGCGTTTGGGGAGTAATGTACTTGTTGTATCTGATGATGAGTCTTCTCGAATGGATATAGTGACCATCCTTGCTCGTAGAATAAACCAAGAAAGAACAGTGCTTCCTCTACTCCACAAGAGGGTCTTTGTGGTAAACCCAAACCTTATTATTGAGTCTACGGGAGACAAGGTTACTCTTGAGAGAGAACTTGTTTCAGTATTTACGCAGTCGATAAAAGCAGGAAATGTTATTGTGGTTGTTCCTGAGGTAGTTTCTTTTATTCAAAGCGCCAAACTACTTGGTGTCGATATTGTTTCGGTCATGGCTCCATACCTTGAATCTCCGCTTCTTCATGTGGTTTTATTGTCATCGAAATCTTTGTATTACAGTGCTCTTCGTGAAAGTGAAACTATAAAATCTCGCTTTGAAACTATTTCTATTGATGCGAGTGACAGTGAAGGGGTGCTTTCGATGCTCGCCTTTGAAGCAAAAAAGGAAGAGAAAGCGACAAAAGCATTTTTTACATACCCAGCTTTACTTACACTGTCTGATGAGGTAAAAAGATATTTTGATGCTTACTCGTATGCAGATAAGGCACGAAGTATATTACTCGAATCAGTACCGTTTGTGTTTTCACAAGGAAGGAGAGTGGTGTTTCGGGATGACGTGCTTGCGTTAATACAAGCAAAAACAGGTGTGCCGGTTGGTACCCCAAAGGGAGCAGAAAAGGAGTTGTTACTTAATCTAGAGAGCTTACTTCATAAAAAAGTAATCGGACAAGATATTGCAGTGAAAGCAGTTTCTTCAGCGCTCAGGAGGTCGCGGGCAGGAATTGGCAATACAGAAAAACCAATGGGATCGTTTCTTTTTCTGGGTCCAACTGGAGTTGGTAAAACAGAAACTACCAAGGCACTTGCGGAGGTGGTGTTTGGAAACAAAGATGATATTTCGCGTCTTGATATGTCTGAGTACAGCAGTGCTTCCGCTCTTAGTCATCTTATTGGATCAAAGCAAGCTGGTGAATCGGGTGTCCTTCCGAAACTACTTCGAGAAAGGCCTTACGGAGTTTTGCTCCTCGATGAATTCGAAAAGGCAACAAGTGAAGTACATAATCTTTTTTTGCAAGTGTTAGATGAAGGATTCTTTACTGATGGAAATGGAGAAAAAGTTAATGCGAGACATGCAATAATTATTGCCACCTCAAATGCTGGAAGTTCTCTTATTTGGGATAAAGTAAAAGCGGGTACTGACGTTTCAAAAATAAAAGACGAAGTGGTGGAGTCTATTATTCAAAACAATATTTTTAAACCAGAACTTATAAACAGATTTGACGCTGTCGTGGTGTTTCATCCTCTCGAGGATGTGCACTTAAAGTCTATCGCAAATATTATGCTCGGAAAGCTCAAAGACAGAATGCAAGAAAAAAGTATTATTGTTTCTTTTGGCGAATCAGTGGTAGATTTTTTGGTTTTAAAAGGGAGTGATCCCCAGTTTGGGGCACGACCAATGTTTCGAGCGATTCAAGAAGAGTTGGAAGAATTACTGGCAGAAAAAATGATTGAAGGAGTATTGCATCAAGGAGTAAGAGCTTCTCTTGAAGTCAGTGGAGATTCTGTTACACTGAAAATTATCTAATCAAAAAAAAACATGCAAGAAGATAACCGTATTCCTTTACACATACAATCAATCAAACAAGGCTCAAAACAGAGGCGATCTTTTTTCTTTCCAAAATTAGGTATTCACCATAATACACCGCATATATTTTTGTGGGTGTTTGCAACACTTATTATCGGTGTATCGGTCCCATATTTTTTACTTGATGTGGGAGCGAGAGTGGTTGCAAAGATAAAAGGTGAGGCACCAATAGTAGCGCCAGTTGCAGTAGTTGAAACAAGAACCCCTGAAGAACAAATTAAAATCGAAACAGAAAACCCGATGGGTTCAGATGAAGCCCCACTCGCAAGCGAACTTTCAAGTAATCAAGATGTCGGAGGCACCTATTACTTTTTGACTCCAAAATATACACTTCCAAAAACAAATGGCCTTGCCTATAGCGCTTTTGATGTTGAAACAGGTGAGGTAATCATAGAAAAAAATCCAGATAAAGTTTTTCCTATTGCTTCTATTTCTAAATTTACTACTGCAATAGTTGCCAAAGAAGTGCTCGATGCACATTTATCAGTGTCGGTCAGTCGTTCTTCTACACAAACTTACGGAGTATCGGGCGGACTTTATGCGGGAGAGAAAATTTTAGTTACAGATTTGCTCTATCCACTACTTATCGAATCTTCAAATGATGCCGCCGAAGTACTAGCGGAAGGATATGGCAGGGAGGCTTTCTTAAAAAAGATGAATGAATTTGTAAAAACTCTCGGAATGACTTCAACTTTCTATCACGATCCAAGCGGTCTGTCTCACAAAAACGTTTCAACAGCGAAAGATCTTTCGTTACTTCTTCGGTATATTTATAAAGAAAAACCAGAGCTTCTAGATATTACACGAGTTAGGGAGTTCGGAATTTTAAAACACAGATGGGTCAATGGAAACAGGTTGATGCAAAAAACTTCGTTCATTGGTGGTAAAAACGGTTACACAGAAGAGGCGCTTCGAACTACAGCTTCAATTTTTGAACTTAAAGTAGACGGTAAAAAAAGACGAATCGGGATTGTGGTCTTAAAGAGTGTTGATAAGGATAGTGATACAGATAAGATTATTCGATTCATCGAGGCGACAGTTGGATTTGCACCAAAGGACTCTCCGCTCCTACAAGATAATTAAATTTTATGAAGAGTGTTTCTTTTTGGTCAAAACTTCCTAAACCTTTTTTTGTGTTAGCGCCCATGGCGGATGTTACTGATGTTGCTTTTAGAAAAATTATTGCAAAGTATGGCAAGCCAGATGTTTCGTGGACAGAGTTTGTTTCTTCAGATGGACTGATGCGAGCTCCAGAAGAAGGCAGGAAGAAGCTTATGAAGGATTTAGAATACAGTGAAGAGGAGAGGCCAATAGTGGCTCAGCTTTTTTCTTCAAAACCAGAATATATGGAAGGTGCCGCTCGGCTTTGTATGGAGCTTGGATTTGATGGGATTGATATCAATATGGGTTGTCCTGATAAAGGTATTGAAAAGCAAGGTTGTGGAGCTGCCATGATTAAAAATCCTGCTTTGGCGAGGGAAGTTATACGCGCCGCAAAGCGTGGAGCACTTCATCTTCCGATATCAGTGAAGACAAGGGTTGGATTTAATAAAGTAGAAATTGATACATGGATTCCAGAAATTTTAGCTGAAGGAGTGGCCGTCTTAACTGTCCATGCACGAACCAGGAAAGAAATGTCTAAAGTGCCAGCAAACTGGGGCTATGTGAAGAGAGTTGTTGAACTTAGAGACAAGCTTGCTCCGGATACTTTGATTATTGGTAATGGGGATGTAAAGACGGTGACTGAAGGACTAGAAAGAGTAAAAGAGACAGGGTGTGATGGAGTAATGATCGGCAGAGGAATTTTTGGATTTCCATGGAGATTTCGGAGGGATGAATATATACCTGATATAAAAGAGAAGTTAGAGGTAATGCTTGAGCACACCAAACTCTTTGAAAAATTACTTGGTGATACAAAGAATTTTGCATTAATGAAAAAACATTATAAAGCTTATGTGGAAGGTTTTGATGGGGCGAAGGAACTTCGCGGAAAACTCATGGAAACAAGTAGCGCGTCTGAAGTGGAAGTTATAGTAAAAGAATTTCTAAAAAATCTATAAGAGTAAAGATGCCCACTCGTTTTAAGAAAAAAAGACCTCTTTCAAAAATCGCTTTCGAGTCGAAACTTAAGATTTTTGAGATAAAAGACGAGTTGGAGATTTTTTGATATCCAAAGATCGGAGGAAATCGAAACGAAGTTTTTTGGCCAGAAATCTGAAGTTGCAGAACCGGAATGGACTTTTAAAAGAGGTCTAATGAGCGGGCCAGTTATCCACAGATATTTCCCTTGTCACTTTTTTGTGAGAGGAGTAATCTAATAAGTGAACTCATTGACATCGTCATGCCATCATTCAATTTTCGACTGCGCAAGCAGAATCCCGCGAGGGTAGAGAGTTGGCTAAGCCACAAGCTAGGTTAGATAATGTTTGGGTTCAGAACATAACATACAAAACAAACTAAAGCCATGAAACAAACACGTCATACGAGCCAACTGCTCGCCACTACACGTCGCACGCTGAAATTGCCTGCAACGTTCATCATCGCCGCATTGCTCGCCCTTGCGAGTCCTGCTGCGTTCGCCACAACGGACAACCAGGCGATTCCGCCCATTGTCCCGAAGTCCACAGTCGCTGACCTCGTCGTGCCCGACATCGTGCCTCTTCAAGGCGCAGTCGTCCTGACAGTCGGCCATCCGAATGTGATGTTCATCGCGAATACCGGCTATCAGAAGGCCTTCCTCGAAGGTTTGCCCGTCTCGTTTGGCTCGAAGAACATCATCGCTACGGCCTCGCCACAAATTGGCACCGGCTACGCGAATCAAAGTGCTGCGACGCAGCAAGCAGGCGGCTTCGGCATGAACCTCGGCGCGACCTCGTGGTCACCGCCGGCAAACGTGACCTTCACCGGCACGATCGCAGACACGAGTCCGGGCATCTTCGCCCTCATCTCGTAACACGAAGACGCACGCCCGACACAGGGCAAAAAATTCCCAGCGGGAGCTCGCGAGAGCTCCCGCTCGGAACACTTTCTTGATTGGGGGGAACTGAGTCCCGGTCTTACTCTGCCTATTGTGGCGAAAGACCGGGACATCAGTCCTCATCATTGGTATGACGAAGTACATTCACGGCACACGCCGTAAATTTTCTCCCCAGACACCCTTACCGGTGTCTGGCTTTTTTTATATTAGATATCTTTTTCTTACTATCAAACTATTAACTATTCAACTAACTAACTATCTCACTATTAACTATCTAACTACCCACTACAACCTACCAACTTCCTTTGCTATACTATCCCCATGACTGAAGTGTTATATAGAAAATATCGACCAAAAAAGTTTGATGAGGTAGTCGGGCAAGATCAAGTGGTCTCTGCGCTCAAAGAAGCCATCAAAGGTAATCTTTCCCATGCATATATTTTTGCAGGAAGTAGAGGAACAGGGAAGACTTCTATTGCTCGTATATTTAGTGAGGCGCTTGGTACGAGTCCTTCTGACCTCTATGAGATAGATGCCGCTAGTAATCGAGGTATAGACGATATTAGAGCCATAAAGGAAGCTGTGCATACGATGCCTTTCCAATCAAAGTACAAGGTCTACATCATCGATGAAGCGCATATGCTTACTCGTGAGGCATGGAATGCACTTTTGAAAACCTTAGAAGAACCACCGGCCCATGTAGTTTTTATTCTTGCTACTACCGAACTCGAAAAGATTCCTGATACTATTCTTTCTCGTTGCCAAACATTTCAATTCAAAAAACCCAGTGACAAAATCCTTCGAGAAGTCATAGCTGTCACTGCAAAAAAAGAGGGATATAAAATAGAATCAGAAGCACTCGACATTATTGTGCTTCTCGCAGATGGATCTTTTAGAGATGCTCATGGAGCGCTCCAAAAGGCAATGAACGGAAGTAAAGAAAAGACCATTACCCTCGAGGCATTAGAGGCACAAAGTAGTGCACCAAAACACAAACTGATTGAAGACTTTGTTTCTGCCTTTACTTTAAAAAACCTTCCCGCCACTCTTTCTGTTATTGAAAAAGTTGAAGTAGACAATCTTGATGTAAAACTTTTCTTGAGATTGCTTATAGAAAAAATGAGAGAGATTTTGCTTCTTCGGGTAAAGAGTGATACAGAAAAAACACTTAAAGAAAAACTTTCTCCAGAACGATTTGCTTTTGCGAAGTCTATTGCTGATGATAAAACTTTGTTTTTAAACGCGGATGTTCTCAAGGAATTTCTTACGGTGGCAGGGGACATAGAGCGGTCTTTTATACCAACACTTTCTCTTGAGCTGGCAGTTATAAAATTACTCTCGTAAGGGCTTATATTTTGATTTTTTGGTAAAAAAAAGCTATTCTAGTACAACTCAATATATTTATGATGATCGCCTGCCTGTCGGCAGACAGGTCTAATGGTAGGACATTTGCCTTTGGCGCAAGGTGAGGAGGTGGGGTCGCGAAATTTTCTAGCACCTGTCTGCCGACAGGCAGGAAAAACTATCTGTGACCGAGTCCCTGTGAAATTTGAAAATAAAATATTGTCTTCAGTGCTGGGGGATCGTCTAATGGTAGGACACTTGCCTTTGGCGCAAGGTATCGGGGTTCGAGTCCCTGTCCCCCAGCACTGTAGATAATTTAGATATTAAATATATAAAGTATTAGGGGCAGGACTCGAAAGACGGAGGCGGACGCGCCGAGTCGAGGTTGCGAGATTTTTCACCAGAAAAATACTTGTGACCGAGTCCTTCCCCCCCCCAACGGTGAAGATAATATTTTGTGCTTTGAATTTTAAAAACTTCTTTAGGTAGTAAAGGTGCTCTTTTGAAAGTTCTCTTGGATGTTGTACGATTAACTCCATGAACACAATACCCAAAAACACCATCTGCCTCTGGTTTAATAACGATGCAGAAGAAGCGGCAAATTTTTATGCTGCCACTTTTCCAGATAGTAAGATTACAAATATCTTTCATGCACCAAGCGACTATCCAAGTGGCAAGAAGGGTGACGTCCTCACAGTAGAATTCACTGTTTGTGGAGTGCCTTGCATCGGCCTTAATGGTGGTCCTATTTTTAAACAAACAGAAGCATTTTCTTTTCAAATCGCTACAGACGA
>JANMMK010000048.1:0-44942 GCA_031373235.1 bacterium
ATCTCTGTCAGGAAATAAAATAACTAATTTTACCCCTCGCTCACCATCGAGCACAATTTCTTGTCCTCTTCTTGCTACTATCTTTTCTGCTTTCTCTTCCTGAATTTTTTCCTCAAGAACTTTATAAGTTTCTGTTTTAGAAATTGTCCCTGGTTCAACAACACGAGAAACTTCATAACTCTTTAGCACATCAATAAAACCACCAATGTGATCTTTGTCTGGGTTGGTGACCACAAGCACATCAAGTGACTTATCAAAAAATGGCATGACCTTTCTTAAGCGAAGAAGTGTTGTTTTGTCTGGCCCACCATCTATGAGCATTTGTTTTCCATTTGGAGCTTCAATATATATTGCGTCTCCTTGTCCAATATCTAAAAAAGAAACCTTAAGAGTATGCTCTTTTTCTGGAATAATAAATCCACTCCAAATGGCAATGTTCAGTACTATCAAAACAAAAAGACATAAAGGAAGAGCTTTCTTTAAGCTAAAATTTGGTTTCATAGACTCAATGATATAATCAAGAGTAAGAATTTAGAAGTTAATTAATATCAATATGACATTTACAGAAAAAAAATTTAACATTCCAGACATTGAGGGAATCTCAAAAAAAACAATTGAGGAACACCTAAAGCTTTACACCGGCTACGTGAAACACTCAAACCTCATTATTGATAAAATAAAAGAATACCAGCTCGAAGGAGACAAACATGCCTATGCGATCGCAGAACTTCAGAGAAGATTCGGATTTGAGTTTGATGGTATGCGAAACCATGAATACTATTTTGAACAGCTTGAGGGTGGTCCAAAAAGAATGTCTATGGAAAGCCTCCTTATGAAACAGGTAGAAAAAGACTTTGGAAGTAGTGAGGCGTGGCTCGAGCGATTTAAAGCGATCTGCATGACAAGAGGAATTGGATGGGCAGTGCTTCTCTGGGATAAGAAAAATCAAAGACTCTTAAACACTTGGGTGGACGAGCAACATCTTGGACACCTTACTGGCTTAGACTTCATCTACGGGGTTGATATGTGGGAACACTCATACATGCTTGATTATGTCCCTGGAGATAAGAAGAAATATATTGAAAGTTATATCATGGCAACCAACCAAGAAGTATGCGCTGAAAGATTCTTGAAAGTTCAATAAAACTAAAAAAATTCTATACTTAGTAAATTTAAAAAGCCCTGCACAAAGCAGGGAGCTTTTTTGACCTTGACATAATAATAATAATGTGGATTATACTATATGGGACATTCTTTGAGAATTCGATTTTAGCTTCACTGCTCGAACACCTTTTCTGACAAGGAACATCCCAACTCAACCAATACAGAAAACACAACACGCCATGAGCGAACAAAACGCCGATATTTCTCGGCACACATACCTCCCCGACACAAAAACACCTCTCTCGAGCCACCTGATCGGTGCTCTCCGAGACGGAAAAACATGCGACGAGCGCATCATGCCCGACATGCTCATCCTGCCGACTCAAAAGGTCATCGGGGTGGCAAGTCCCGCACTCCAAGCACTCTATGCACTACTCAACGCCACCCAACTCGAAGAACAGATCGCGAGAAGCGAGAACGCTCCGCCCAAGTGGCACTTTGATGATCAACGGACAATTATCAGTTGGCTCATTGGTGACATCCTACGCGACAACTACGCTTTTGAGCGAACCGAGATCGGCTTCAAGTCTGGCTGGAACCTGACTGTGCCAAAAAACAGCAAGGAACAAAAAGACCCGAGACGCGCTCACGCTCAACTCAAAGGCCTGCGGGAAAAAATCCTCACCGTCCTCTTGGGAGAATCGCGTTTTGAGGTAACACTCCAAGCACCAGAAAAGCCTTCGTCTGGAAAGAAATTTTGCGACTCACCGAAAGGAGCACGCGAGTTTCTCTCCTATGGCAAGACACTGAAAGAAACAGCAAAGGAGTTTGCCATCAAGGCATCATGTGACTGCGATGACCCGGAGTGCCCAGCAAAAAACATCTTTGTTGGAACTCCTGCCTCTGAACTTTTCCTCGAAGCAGGAACTGCGATGACTTCATTGGGTTGGCAACTCATCCGAGAGGAAGTGGCAAAGACGCCTGATGCCGACAAAGAGTTTCGGCGTTGTGGAGGACTTTCACTCTATAACGGCTTTGAGGTCCATTTTGAAAAAAAGGAATCTTCGCCAGGAGGACTGTTTGAAATGCTGAAGAACCTCTTCGGCTAAACAAAAGCAAAATCGAATCACACCACCCATCCGTACTCACAAGGTACCGAGGGGTGATTTTTATACAAAAAAACTTACGAAATAACAATAGAAAAAGTAAAGTATTTATCCACCGCGCTCTTCAGCGCGGTTTTTGCTATGATTTAAAAGAATATAGAACTATGAAAAAATACGCTGACCCGTCTGAGGAAGGTTTGGGAGAACCGAACTTTCATCACTTTGTTCGAATTCACTTCAAGGGAGGAGGGCACAAAAAACTCTTTCTATCTGGACTGCAAAGTCTTGGACTGAGAGATCAAATAAGATTCCGTGGCAAAAATGCTTTCTTTCCTAAAAAAAATCTACCTCAAATCGAACATTTAAGGGAACACTCTCGTGTTCGTCAGAACCAAGAAAACATAACCGACTAGCACTAAGTGCTGGTTGATTTTTTTATATAGTCCCCTGTGGTTTTTGTCACAGAGGGCTATATAAAAAAATCGGGGATAAATCCCCGAGACACTCACTTTTTTTTTGCAAACCGCTTCCAAACACGAAGAGGTGCCCAACACAGTCTGCGACGACCGTTACCCATAGGAATCTTGGCAATAACCACCTTTCCATCTTTTGGAAAATAAGCAGGGTTAAATGGTTTTGCTGAGAGCCATGGATCACCATGTTTTTTGGTAACCATTCGAAGGTTGAACCTGTGAAGCACAGTTTCGGAACCACCGTTAAACGAGACTCTGACGGTATTTCCTTTTCCTGCAATAATTCGAGCCGGAGTTGGAGTAGTAGGCAATGATTTTGGCATAATGAGATAGATCAGTTCGAAAACCATACTACCCTAAAAATATTTTAAATCAATTAAAAAGAAGCAAACGGTAGAGATGCAAAAAACTCAACTAACCACAGTATGACTGCAATAAGAACTTCCGTAAGAAATCCAAAAATAGTTCCAACAAGAGGAATGCTAGCAAAAATTCCAACCACAATACTTCCCATCATCACAAACGGAACAAGTGGCAAGACAAGTATATTTGCAAGTGGTGCAACGAGAGAAAAAGTTCCCATTTTAAAAAGTAAGAAAGGTGCGACTAGCACTTCAACAGCAAGCGTCTGGGATAATACTTCTCGTAGAAAAAATTTCTCTGTAATAAAAGTAACTTTTTCTTTTACCCAAGGAGCAATATTAATAATTGCAAAAGTTGCCAAAAAACTTAACTGGAAAGATGGGTCAAACATCAGTATATATGGATTATGAAGTACCATGATACTAGCAGAAAGTAACAACACTCTATTTTGATTAATAGATCGATGTGCTAATTTTCCGAAAAGTACGATACTCGCCATAATACTTGCCCGAACTAACGGTGCAGAAGCTCCTGCCATGAGTACAAAAAGCAAGACAAAAGTAATAATAATCAAGGTTCTAATCTTGGGCCTTAGAGACCCAAGACTAAATAAAACAAAACTAATGATAAGAGAAATATTGTAGCCAGAAAGAACTACAATATGAATAAGTCCAACACGAATAAAATCTTCCTCTAGTTCTTTTGGTAGCCCTCCTTTTCCGGCGATAACCATTCCAGAAGCGAGTGAAGAAGAAGGTTCTCCAATATATCTTTCGATATTGGAGATAAAAGTATCTTTTAGACTAAACAGAAACTTAAATAAAGACCCTCCTCCCTCTTGACCGACGACTTGTATCTCCGGAGAAAACATTTGAAAGTTAATTCCGTCTTTTCTTAGATAGTTTTTGTAATCAAAATCTAGTTCTCTTGTCGTTTTATCATCAACAGTATTCAAGGTGCCAGAAAGAATTAGCTCATCACCGTAAACTACAGGAGAAAATTGGGAGGTAAAGACAAGTACTTTTTCTTTTGGAATCTTTGCGATCTCTTCCCCGCTTTCAAGATTATGAACACGAAGTACAATTCTCTTTTTATCATTTTTAACTTGCTCAGAAAACACCTCTCCAATAAGTGATACTTTTGTTTCTGTGAATCTGTAGAGAATCTGTGTATCTAATACATACTCTATATAAAAAAACCGAAGTGCCCCTAAAAAGAAAAAACAAACAAAAAGAAGGATCTTAAAAATATCTTTGTATCGTTCTTTTTCTTTACCAAACTTTTTCCTGACTACGAGTACAAAACCAAAACTAAGATACATGAGCAAAAGAAGTAACAGAGCAGACAAAGAAAAAGAGGTAAGAGATGCGACTCCTACCCCACCAAGAAAAGAAACTAAACTGTAGACAATAATCCTGTTCATCTCGAAAACTCCTTTATAATAGCTTCCTCATCAGATTTATTTTTACTTTTTTTAAAACGAACATCAGACTTACCTTTTACTCTTGCCTCGCACTCAGCCCAAGATTTGTGAACAAGAATCTTTCCATCTACCTTACTGATATAAGAATATGCTTTTGTTTTTGAGCTAGATTTTTTTGCATGGACAATAGATAGATTCTCTAAATCGACACTATACGAAGCCACCTCTCCATCAAAAAGATCAGTTGGACTATTATCAGCAAAACTCGTTGCTATTTCATCACAGCGTTCATTGGCTTTAATACCTGAATGTCCTGGAATTAATTTCCAAGTTACCTTCACTTCATCAGTCACATCAAACATAACTTCCCATAAGTCTTGATTGAGTACTGGTTCTTTAGTTTTAGTTTGCCATCCACTTTTTACCCACGTAAACATCCACTTTGATGAACCATTAACGACATATGCAGAGTCTGTATACAAAAGAGCCTCACTAAAACCTAATTCTTTTGCTTTCTGAATTCCTCTAATAGCTCCAAGCATCTCCATACGATTGTTTGTGGTTTGATTATCCCTATCACCAAGTTCAACCACCTTGTCTCCCGCTAGAACAATAACCCCAAAACCTCCGGGACCTGGATTACCCCTCGAAGAACCATCTGAAAATATTTTTGCTTGCATGAAAGTATTATCTCAGAAAAACTAAAATGAAACACCTCCACATTCTCCCCAACCAACCACCACAAGAGCTTTAATAAAAAAATCGGCACCTCAATCAAGAGGGTGCCGCGTGATGATCATTGCATAAATTGTTCCATTACCATCCATTAGGTATCGAAAACCAAAATGGTCAGCTTCTCTTGGAAAGAGTCCTCGAACAATCTCAGTTATCAAGGTTTCAACAGTCTCAATCTTTCTGTTGTTGTCGTCAGAAATACAAAGTGCATTTGCAACAACATGTAGCTTTGACTCTCGGTCGTCAACTACAACACCTTCAAATTGACTGTCGGACTCTGCTCCAATTAGACTAGCCAAAGTTAAAAGACGAGCAATCATAAGTCTGTGAGATGGAGAGTCTACTGACCCAACCAACCGAGACCCGATTGGAATTCCAGGACCACACAAACGACGATCTAACTCTAGCTCTCCTTTTGGAACATCACTCAAAACAGCAAAAAGATCTCGAAAAAAGGGCGTTTTCATTTTATGATGATAGTACACTTCAATACCTATATGTCAAAAGAGCCATGCAAAAAATCAAAGTATTCACCCTTACCCGTAAAGAGAATTCGTGAGGAAACTCTACTTTAAAAAAGAAAAGAGTCAATTTATAAAACATCTACGATACGAATCCTTACCCGACTTCCCCCAAAAAGTGCTCGCTCAACATGGCCAACAATATCTTGTTTTGTTTCTATATTTATTTTTTGAATTAACTCTTCGGACGCAAAAAAAGAAATAGCCTCGATGGTTTTTCCATCTGGTTTTTTTATTTTAATCTTTAAGTGATTTTTTTCTTTGCCAAAAAATTCGGTCCCAAGTATATAGGCTTCTTTTATTAAAAAAAGCGGTTTTAGATTTCCAATTCCAAAAGGAGCAAGTTTTTCGACATCATACAACATCCTGTCAGAGAGCATCTCCGGTATGATCTCCATGTCTATCAAGGTTTCTACCGTCTCTGCTTTATTCTCCAAAGAATTAAATGCGTATTCAATTTCGTCTTGTAATAAATGCACAGTATCGTAGGAAACAGAAAACCCTCCGGCTCCGTGGTGGCCCCCAAAACCCGAAAGGACTCCTTCTTTCACCAAAGCCATTAAGTCAGTCACACTGACCCCAGGAACACTTCTACATGAACCCTTTAAGCTTTCCGCAATACCTTCTCGCCCCCACAAGAATACGGGCTTTCCTTCTTTCTCAACTAAAGACCCAGCCACTAATCCTAAAATGGAAGGCTTCCAAGAGGGGTCACCTGCGACAATAACTTTATTCCGAAAATCCGGAGCATACTTCGCTTCAATAGACTTTTTTACTTCTTTTGTAAGGTGTGCCGTCTGAACCTTTCTCTGATTATTTGCTTCCTCCAAAAAAGCCACCAACTCTCCCGCCCTCACCTCATCTTCGCAGGTAAGTAATTCAAAGGCATATTGTGAGACACCCATTCTCGAAGCAGCGTTGATTCTTGGTGCAATCATGAAACCAATATCATCTTCTGTGAGCGTTCTTTGATTTATCTTGAGCTTGCGAAGTAGTTTTATGATTCCTATTCGAGGACTTTTTTGAAGAACTAAGAGCCCGTACTTTGCAAAAACTCTATTCTCTCCACGAAGTGGCACCATGTCAGACAACGTTGCGATACCTACCATATCAAGAAGCCATTTTTCCCATCCGAGCGCCACATCCAAACGATCATGCGCAAGCAGTCCTTCCACCAACTTAAAAGCAACACCTGCCCCACAAAGCATTTTTTCTGGATAGTCTGGAGAAGTCTTCGGGTTAATGATTGCAAAAGCCTCTGGAACACTATCACCTGGCTCATGGTGGTCAGTGATGACGACATCAATACCGAGAGACATGGCAAGCGAAACCTCTTCCTTATCAGCAATACCGCAGTCAACTGTAATTAAAAGCGTAACACCCTCTTTTTTAAACTTTTTAATCGCGCCCTCATTCAAGCCGAATCCTTCGTTATGTCTGTGTGGAATATAATTACTAAAGTTTTTAAATCCAATTTTCTTAAAGTAATCATGAAGAACTACTGCGCCCGGAATACCATCAGCATCGTAGTCAGAGAAAATAACAATCTTTTCATTATTTTTGTGTGCAGTAAAAATTCTCTCTGCCACCTTTTTCATATCATCAAATAAAAATGGATCGTGTCTTAAATCGTAACCCGGGGACAAAAATACTTCCGCTTCTTCTTTTGTGGTTATACCGCGCTTATGAAGTAATAGTGCAACTGTGTCAGAAACATGTTCCAACCTTTTTCTTTCTTCCTTTAGTAGCAAAGATGCCGGAGTATAACTTTTTTGCATTCAGTTATTTTAACACAATACAAAGTTGCAAAATCACCTACCCGGCGACTTTAGTCATTTGTAAAGATGGTTTGTGGTTGTTACACTAATACTTATGAAAGAATGTATTTTTTGTAAAATTATTTCAGGAGAAATCCCTTCCTATAAGGTGTACGAAGACAGAGAAACACTGGCTTTTCTAGATATTAACCCTGTTCACGAGGGACACACACTAGTAATTCCAAAAGACCACTTTGAAAATATCTACAGTATTCCTCCCGAAACACTCGCAAGACTCTCTTTAACGACCCAAAAAATGGCAATTGCTGTAAAGAACGCAGTGGAGGCTGATGGGATTAATATTATTATGAATAACGAGAAGGATGCTGGGCAGATTGTTTTCCATGCACACTTCCACGTGATACCACGAAGACACAATGACGGTTTAGCTAATTGGCCACAGAAACCATACGAAGCAGGAGTTGCTTCTACCCTGCAAGAAAAAATTAAACATACTCTAGAGTAAACTACCTAGAAAATAGTTTTGCCAAAAAACTTTTCTTTTTTGGCATAACCCCTTCTTCCGACTGTCTAAGTGCATCTAGGCCAACAAGTGTTCCAGAAGCCAAAAAAATAAGCATCGCTCCGCCACCAGTTGAGACAAAAGAAAATTTGGAAAGGAGAGACAGTTCATCTATCACTGCAAGCGTGTCTCCACCGCCAACAACAGTAGTAGCAGAAGACTCTGCAAGCGCCCTCGCTACAAAATGTGTTCCGTCATTACTTCCTCCTTCAAAATAACCAACTGGACCATTCCAAAGTACAAACGAAGCTTTCTTAATTTCAGCTAAGAGTGTCTGTTCTGTCTCTGGTCCAATATCCCAAATTTTTTCTCCAACAGAAACTTCTGTTGGTTTTTTTACATATTTAAATCCTTTGTGTTGGGTTCGAACATCACTTGGTATAAATATTTTCTGACTTTCAAGTACATCCGCCAAGTGAACCTTGCCCTCTGAAACAAGAGAGTCGCCCACAAAATATCCTTTTGCCTTAAACACGTCGTTCGCCAGCGCACCTGTGACAAATACGCTATCCGCTATTGGTAAAAACTTTTTGAGTAGTGGAAGTTTTGTCTCAAACTTTGCCCCACCCAAAATAAATAAAAAAGGATGTAATGGATTAAATACTTTACTCAATTCTTCTACTTCCTCATTAAACAAAGGACCAATATAAGAAGGTAAATACTTTGGCACACCAACAACTGATGCGTGGGCACGGTGGGATACAGAAAAGGCGTCATTTACATAAATATCTCCTAAAGAAGCAAGCTCCCTTGCGAACTGATCACTGTTTTCTTTTTCCCCTTTTGAAAAACGGATATTCTCAAGAAGCACAATACTGCCATCTTGCATACTTTCAATCTCCTTATTTGTGTCAGGACTACTAACACCTTTCAAAAAACGAAGCCGAGGAAAGGTAGGAAAAAGATACCGAGCCACCACTTCAAGAGATGCACCTTCATCATTTTCTATGTGAGAAATAATGATAATTTTTGCACCTCGCTCTTCTAGTAGACGGAGTGTTGGAATTATTTTTTCGATCCGAAACGCTTCTTTGATTTCTCCTCTGATAACCAACACGTTCAAATCAAGTCGAAGCAATACTTTTTTACCTCTAATATCCCCCGCTTGATCTAGTGTCTTATAGCTCATTTGTTTTATATAGAATCAATCAACAAAGAAATACTTTTTATATCCAGACTCGCCCTCCCGATAAGCAGGCCATTTACACCACCCTCAGTCAAAATACCCTTAGCATTTTTTTGATCAACAGATCCACCGTATAAAATAGGAACTTTATGCGCAAGCGCATTTCCATACTTTGTCATTAATACTTTCCTAATGAAAATAGTAGTTTCTTGTATCAGGTCATTCTCCATGACTCCACTTC
The DNA here is from genome assembly GCA_031373235.1 of bacterium. GTDB lineage: Bacteria > Patescibacteriota > Minisyncoccia > Phycocordibacterales > CAIRYW01 > JANMMK01. The sequence goes on from JANMMK010000048.1 coordinate 9,433, forward strand.
CTAAAGCACCAATGGCCCAGACTGGTTCATATGCTAGAACAATATCTTTTATTTGTTTTTTAGAAACACCTGCAAGCGAAGCATCTATCATTTCTCTGATATCGTTAAAAAAATTACCTTCTTTGTCTCGCAGACTTTCTCCCACACAGATAATTGGAGTGAGCTTCGCCTTAAGTGCACGAGAAACTTTTTCGGCCACCAAACTTCCACTCTCACCTTGGCCCCTTCTTTCAGAATGACCGACAATAACATACTTAACACCGAGAGACTGGAGCATTTCGGCACCAACCTCTCCTGTATGAGAACCTTTCTCAAAAGATGAAACATCTTGCGCACCAAGTAAAACTTTTTTATCTTTTGAAGTAAGCAGTCCCAGAAAAGAAGTTGGTGGACAAATAACTACACTGAGCTTCTTACTTTTTTTGACGGCCTGTTTTTTTGTTTCATTATATAAAGTCTTTGCCACAACGATACTCTGTGGATTCATTTTCCAGTTACACGCAATAATATATTTCATAAGAGATATTCTACCTGAACAAACTCATTCTAAGAAGGGGTACTTAATTTGCCACTTCGTCCCAACTTTCAACAACCCATCCACTTGAAGGACCTGATTCAAAATCTATGTCTGCTAACCCCGCATCGTAATTGACACTAGAACCTCCGCCTATATACATACTTTCCGCCGTTACTTGTTTAAGAGACGACCCTCCAGAAATATATACATATCCATTTGGAGCAAAGACTGCAACCGCCCCAGATCCACCAGAAAGACTAACTGCATTCGCAGCTCCTCCACAGTTACCAGGGCAATCAGAAAGACTCGCTATAAGAAGATAACTCCCCGAAGTACCTGAGCCATCAAAGTCACCTCCTCCGCTTCCATCAACTCTTCCGTCAGAGAGAATAAGACCATCTCTTGTACCCATACTTGTATCAAGTCTTATATGTGAACCTCCTGACAAACTAATGTTTCCAACAGACCAAAATGTTGCTTTTGTTTTCAGTGTACTTCCACCAGAGAGACTTGTAGTACCAGAAACCTTAGTAAGCCCCACAGTCATATCTTCACCTTGGTTTATAAAATTTCCACCGACATATAAACTATTTGCTATAAAGTGAGCACCTCCAGAAACATTGAGATCCCCTGTAACATAAAGATCTCCAAATGTAGCAGTTCCGCCTCCATTTATAGTTAAATTTCCATTTACTCTTCGGAGCACAGTTGTACTCGTACCCAAAGATCCGATAGTTAAGTTTCCTGTATAAGCCCACCCTCCAGATATAGCATCAGTAGCATCTGTCACCACACTTTTCCATTCTGTAATGTTTGCATCTGATATTGGGTATGCCAGTAAGGGTGCACTAGTTTGGTTCGTACAACTTTTTACAGCGCCACTAGAAAGAACATACGTATAAGTATTATTCTGGCAATACAAACTACCTGCTATATCAGCATTCTTAACTTCATATGCCCATGCATTACCAACACCTCCTGTTCCAATTCTAATTTTATTATACTGACTGATTCCTTCTATTTTATTCATAGTACCCCCTGCATAGACATCAAAAAACATATCTCCTGTTGCTGGGGTTATGGCATTCCATGTCCCACCAGTAGAAGAGTTCCAACTACCTGCTTTAGCAACACCATTCGCATAGGTGGCAGTAGAAACCTTTGTTGTGTAATACCTCGAAGAGTGATTCGAACCATAGTCAAGGACAATCCAATACTGTGTCCCTGGAGTAAGTGCTACCGGAGAAGAGAGTGGTACTGGAATGTAAGCAAAACTAGTGGCAACGCTACTAGCAGAAATATTCTTTGAAGCTAAGGTTGTTCCTCCTGGATTTGATCCTGAGTTAGAGACAATTCTTAAAGTAATATCCCCTACTGACCCAGTCTTTTTTAGATACACTCTAAGAAAAGTAACGCTTGTGGTTGTAGAAACCTGAAAACCCTGAGCAACATCCTGCAGTGCAGAAGTTTTTCCAAAGTCCAAATCAGTTGAAGACCCCGAAGAATTTGTCTGGTCGATTGAGGGATAAGAATCATTCGCGACCGTTGCAGACCCTGTAACAATAGCTGCAGCGCCTGTCATAACAATGTTTCCGTTTGAATACACACTGCCGTTTATAGTTCCACTATTTATTGTTATTCCTCCTGTTCCAATTTGTGCACTATACGAAAGAGAGACTCCTGAACCAGTAGAAAAGACACCTTTCGCAGAACGAGTGGTTATCCCTGAGTTTCCATTTACATTTATTTCTGTGGCACCAGAAGCGTTTGTTGTTATCAGTGCCGAAGCAGTAACGTTGTTTGAAAACGATAATACAAAAGATGAAGGAAGTGTTTGCCCTTGATTGAGACGGTACAAAGCGTCTTCAGTTGCTGAATCTGCTGCAAGATAACTTTGTCTAGCTTTAAACGCTTCCCTCGCTGCTTTTATATTATTTGCAGTTGGCACCACAATCCCAGCAATAATTGTCGATGAGATAATTAAGAAAAACAATACCGCCACCATGACAGCTTGCCCACGCTTGTAGATGTTTTTTTGATGCTTCATAGTTTAATTATAAGAACCCCTTAAGACGCCCGTCGTATAAAAGTCACTAACTATTTCAGGAAAGCTTGTACTACTAATAGTAAGCTCCACTTTTAAAGTTTCACTAGTAGTCGTAGCGGACCTCCTTAATCGAAGGGCATCAATAGTCGTTCTTTTCGAAGTTACGGGCCCCAAAAGAACATCGTCCTCATCAACCATCACCTGTCCATCAACTACATAAAACCTCACTGTGTGTGGAACACCAGAAACAATTTTATTTAACTTAATAATTCCAATCTCTGGATCACACCCCGCTGCAAAAGGAGGGTCATACAAACAAGAAGCTGAGGTATCGACAGAAGTAGCAGAACGCACCTCTCGCATCATCCTGTCGAGCGCAACATTGGCAGAGTTTTCTATCTGCCCTCTACTCTTCGCTTTTTTATAGGTCTTCATTATTTCAACTGATGAATACACAATTGCAGAAAATAAAAAAGAAACGATGGCCACATAAATAATAGCCTCCACTAGAGAAAAACCAGACTGTTTTTTAGTTTGAAAAAATGTTTGATACATATGATTCCATTGTTTTAGTAGTTGTAGCACCTCCATCATTCCACGAAACACTCACCACAACTTTCTTGGTGTTTACGTCGGTTGTTCCTCCTGAAGAAACTATGTTATTACTCCCGTCGCGACCAACAGCCGATAAGACAAATGTTCTATCAAACTTGCCATCAATAAAAGTATTCGTAGTCGTCGCCTGCCATCTTCCCGATGTCCATGCAAGCCTATACGAAGTGCCAACGGTTAGATTGCCGATGTGTGTAGCCCAGCCAAAATCTCTCATGTTTTTTAATGCCTCATTTCCTTCTTCGGCCAAAAAAGCAGACTGAAGATACGCAGTGTTTTTTAGGGTAGATTTTAATGCAATAGCATACGAAGAAAAAATTGTTGTAACTGCCAAAAGAAAAATTGAAGAAGCTATAACAATTTCAATAAGTGAAAAGCCTTTTTCTTTAAAAGAAAAATTAAACATAAATACCTATTTATTGTACCTCAACAAAACCAGTTCCGTAAATATTAATAGTTTTCTTTGATCCATCAGAATGCCTCACTTCAAATGTACCCGTCGCACTCGGCTCTCCTGAGAGTCGATAAAAATAAAAATTCGATAGGCCGTTTGTTAGTGAGACGTTCCAAATTTTGTCTTTTGAAGAAAGTGTATATACAGTTGAAGTTGCAGGGGATGCCGCGTTTGTGCCATAAAATATGGTAACTGTGGTTGATGCAAAACTAACCCCATGTTCTTTATTTGAAAGAGAGTTAATCGCATTACTTCTTGATTTATTGATATAAGAAACTACAATCTCTGCTTCTTTATCAAGAGACTGACTATTAGAGAGTGAAGAAAAAATACCCACCGAAATAGAAGTTACGATGCCTATGATCGCAATAACCATTAAGACTTCTATCATTGAGATACCGGTATTGTTTTTTTTAAAATTTGAAAACATGTATTAAATAATTAAATAGTATCAAGCACAGAATACATTGGAGTAATCATCGAAACCGCAAAAAATCCTACTCCAAGTCCTATAATAACCATCAAAAAAGGCTCGATGATTTGGGACATATCTTTAGTTTGTTGGTCTACCTCATTCTCATAAAAATCAGCAACCTCCTTAAACATTTCAGAAATATTTCCCGTCTCTTCGCCAACACTTGCCATCTCAGTAATAAAAGGAGGGTAAAGCTTTGGATGAAGAGCAAACACACCAGACATCGGCTGACCCTTTTGAATAACATCTGAAACATCCTTCATAACTCTTTTATAATAAATATTTTGGAGTACCTCTCCGGTAATTTCTGAAGCTCGCACTACTTCAACTCCCGATGAAAGGAGTGACGCAAATGTCCTTGCTGTTCTTGCAGTATTAGTCTCGACAATAATATTTCCCACGACTGGAATCTTTAAAATAAGTTTATGAATTATTTTTTTTCCTACTTCTTTTTTTGAAGCAACATAAAGAAAACTTCCAGCCCCAAAAACAAGAAGAATGGCAATTAAATAATGTGCCCGCAAAAAATCACTGAGTCCTATGACCACCCTTGTCGTGAAAGGAAGTTCAACATTTAATTCCTTAAATGTTGAAGTCAAACTCGGAACCACTAACGTTAACATCAAAATACCAATACCAATCATCACTGTAATAATAATACCAGGATACATCATTGCCCCCCTTACCTTCCGAAGAAGTGTATAGTTTTTGTCCATCTGATCTCCAACAAGCTTCAAAGATTCTGTAAGAGACCCTGATTCTTCACCGGCTTTCACCATCGAAGTAAATAAAGAATTAAAAGAAGATGGGTACTTTTCTAATGACTCATAGAGCGTCTTCCCTCCCGCAACAGTGCCAATAATATCTGAGAGCATACTTTTTAGTTTCTTCGAAGTAGCTTGTCTTTCCATTACTTGCAGTGCCCTTGTTAAAGAAAGTCCCGCCTTAAGCATGGCACTTAAGTTTCTAGCAAAAATTATTTTTTGATGAATATTTAGTGAACCGCCAAAAGAAAACAGTTCCATCTTTTTCTTTTGCACTTCTTCCTTAGAAGAAATAAGTGTAAAATTTTGTTTCTTAAGATCCTTATATAGCGCAAATTTATCAACAGCAGAAAAAGATCCTTCTCCTGTAACTCCTTCGGCTGTCTTATATGTAACTTTATAATTCATTCTAAAATATAAATTTTGAAGTTGACCTATTCTGATACCACTCGAAGCACTTCTTCAATAGTCGTAAGTCCTTTCACTGCACTCAAAATACCGTCCTCGATCATAGTGATCATACCCTCTTTACGTGCTTGTGCCTCAATATCACTAGATGTCTTTCCTTCCATAACCATTTGCCGGAGCGTTGGAGTGACTTTGAGCACCTCATGAATTCCTACTCGAGAGTGAAACCCGTCAGGATATTCTTTTGAAGGATTCGGTTTCCAAAACGGCACCTCATTCCAAGTAGCTTTTGGCTTCACTACTTTTTCTTCCACGAGTACTTCAAGTACTCTGTCTAAATTTATTTTTTTACCAAGTTGAGCCAGCTCTGCTTTTGTAAGAAAAAAACTTTCCTTTGGTTTTTGAAGTCTTCTAATAAGTCTTTGACCAATAATCACCTGGAGTGTTGATACTAAAAGAAACGGCTCCACTTTCATATCAAGTAAACGAGGGATGGCACCCGCTGCGGAGTTGGTGTGCAGTGTCGAAAGCACTAAGTGCCCAGTCAAAGCCGCGTTGATACCAAGTGACGCTGTTTCATTGTCTCGAATCTCTCCCACCATAATAATATCTGGGTCTTGTCTTACTAGTGAGCGCAGTCCGTTAGCAAAAGTAAATCCGATTTCTGGCTTTACCTGTGTTTGATTGATCCGTTTCATCTGATATTCAACAGGATCTTCTACTGTTGAAATATTTACATCCGGAGTATTAAGGAGGTCGAGCACTGTATATAGTGTTGTTGATTTTCCAGAACCAGTTGGCCCTGTAGTCAAAATCATTCCTGTCGTGAGTTTTGTTGCTTCATGAATATCATCAAGTCCTTTACCGTGAAACCCAAGTCCCTCGAGTGTAAAGCCTGAAACACTTTCCTTCAAAAGACGCATTACTGTCTTTTCTCCAAAATAAGTTGGCAGTATTGAAACTCGAAACGCAACCTTCTCACCGCCCATATCAACCTTAAACCGCCCATCTTGCGGTAAACGCTTTTCATCAAGCTTGAGTGCTGCCAAAACTTTAATTCTCGCGGTGATACCAGAACCAGCTACTTTTGGCAGAATCATCGCATCGTGAAGCAAGCCGTCGATCCGATACCTCACAACCACTTCAGCTTCGTAAGGCTCAATATGAATATCTGAAGCGTCTTGAATGATGGCGTGTTTAAGTAGTGTTTCTACAATTCTCACTACCGGTAGTTCCTCTGCAATCTTTTTAAGATCATCGACAGACTGCTCACTACCGTCATCCATCGTGATAGATTTCAAAGTAGCAGATTCCTTGGTAATAATGTCACCGAAATCCGCCTTCAAACTTTTTTGATACTGAAGAAGTGTTGCCTTCATGGACTCAACTGAAGTCAACCTTGGCAAAATTCTTAGGTTTGTTTTTTTCTTTACGAAATCAATTGCCGAAAGATCATCGGTGTCGAGCATCGCCACCTCAAGAGAATCGATATTTTTTTTAAACGCTACAATATTATGGTTTCTTGCAATAGGCTCAGGAATCAAAGAAAGAGTTTCATAATCAAGTTTTTGACTTTTTAAATCAACAAAAGGAATTCCCAAAATATATGCTTGCATTCGCCCAAGATCATCGCTAGAAATTTTTCCTTGGTTAACTAAAATCTCCGAGAGGTCTTTTCCTTTTTCAAGTGCTTCTTTTTTTGCACTATCAATATCAACTTTAGCTACCAGTCCGGAGTCAATGATAAAAATTTCAAGTTGTTGTTGATTGATGAACATAATATCTATTAGTATAACAAAAAAACACCACACAATATAATTGTATGGTGTTTATAAATTAATTATTGGTGAAATTAATTTGCTGTATCTGCAGGGTAAGTACAAACATAAATTTCCTCTCCCGCAGCACCCCAGTTGTCGTAAGGTTTTACGACTTTCTTTGCTATCTCCTTATTAGGATTCGAAGTATTGGTATCATCTCTTAATATGACTTGATAAGTTGTGCCTGTCGTTGCACTAACAGTACTATACCCTCTGAATATATTGGTTGAGGTTGTATTTCCATTTGTTCCACCCCTTATGTTATCCGTACTCGTCCAAGAGCCAGTATTGAAATCTTCTCGGTAATCTACATACCTTACTCTTGCAACATAATCTTTCCAATAATTTGAGTTTGGTCCAACAACCCTCTTATACATAACCTGCTTAAGAACACATCCTTCATCAGCGTTGCAGCCAGTTGGAGAACTAGTATTATACCCTGGCAAATTTATACTACTATACCCCCAAGCTTTGGCACTTTGTGTCCCTATTTTGGTATCTGTATTTCTATAGAAAAGTTCTCCGTTCACGAACTGATAATTAGAAATATCTGAATTCGCACGACTACTTGCGTACTCAGCATACGGAATAGTAAGAGGGACACCATTACTGTCTGTTAAAGTAGAAGCCGCTGGGTTTGCACCACACACAAGACTCTCGTCGATTTGCATGTTTAGTAAGTCAGTAATTTGGGATGGTGCAAAACAATCAAGGCCATTGTGGTCACAATACTTCAAAGCTCCTGCATTTCCATTTACACCAAAAATAATCGGCAGTGATTCCCCTGGGAACATTGTTCCATTTGCCCTTACTGTGAGATCCTCACTGTGTTCATACCCCACAAACAAAAGATCTTTCAACCTCAAACCAAACATCCGAAGAGCTCCTGATTTTGTCTGCTCACTAGGAGAAACACTTAAGAATTCTGGAGCATTACATGTCCCCGGAGCTCCACATGGCCCAGAAAAAGAACTGCCACCACTGCCAGCAACAGGTTTAATGATGTTATCTTTTATAAAAGTCTCGTCAGTTTGAGCTCCCACAAACGACACTCCTAAAAGGACAACTGTCGAGATCATTGCGAGACTTAATTTTTGTTTATAATTTTTCATAATATTTTTTACTAATTATTAATATTTATTACCCTACTTAATATAAAACCTATTTTTCTGGACCCAAAAAAGTATTCCTGACCTCCTTCTCTTGCTTCGGTGTTAATGGCTTATACTTTTCCGGAGAAACTGGCGCCAAGAACTTTTCTACGATCTTTTTTTCCATAACAGTGTCTGCTTTTTCTACATCTTGCACTGCGTACTTTCTCCACAGAAAGAAAGAAACGAAAAGCACCAAGATGATCCCTAAAATTATATATATTTTTGTTGATCCTTTTTTCATAAATTATTTTATCATGTTTAAATTATTTTGTTTCTACAAAATTTGGGTTAATAGTACAAGAAGTAAATTTATTCTTTCGAGTACCAGGAGCTTCACTTCTCACAGTAGCAGGCGCAACACCTGTAAGGACAGTTTCGTAACAAGACAATTTATAGGTAGTACCTTTTTGAAGACCAGTTACTGAGTAACTTCCAAACCCATCAGGAGTTCCTCCGTTTGGATTAAACTCCGACCTTGTAGTTAAGGTACTTGTAATATCAAGTATCTCACATCGAGTATTAGCTGTTTTTTGATTTATGGTCCATCCAAGATTACAACTTCCACCCTTATTTATAATTGTTGGCTTTGCTTTAAAGGTTGCAATAAGAACATTACCAACTGTTACGGGAGGCGTAATAATACAAGTTCCCCAAAAATCACAATCAAGACAAGAATCGGGATCGGCAAGGCAAGGGTCACAACTATCCGGGTCAAGCTCGCAAGGGTCACAAGCTGGGTATGTAAGCGATGGGTCGTTCGAACAAACATTTGCACAATTTGAAGAAGCTGTTGCTGAAACAGTTGCAGATGGAGCTGATTCACCTTGGTCATTATAAGCAACTACTTTATAGAAGTAAGCTGAACCAGGAGTAACAGCGTCATCCTGGAAAGATATACCGTTACTATCGTAGATTACATCGAAGTTTGCGAAATCAGTTTCTGTTCCATCCTCTGTTCTCCCTATCTGATAATTAGCAGGTGGATTAGCTGAAACTGGATTGTAAGAAATATTTATTCGAGGGACTTGTGAAACACAAACTGCATTAGCAGAAAAACCACTAGGAACAGAAGGTATAGAAACATCATCTGTTGTTGCGGGTCCTTGAATAAGCTGAAACTCTATCCATCCAACTTCATCACCCCAAGCATTCCCACTAAACTGGCCCAATTCTTTATTATATAAAACAGCATGGTCAGCACCACTAAAGCGTATCCAACCATCAGAATTCCATCCTTCGGCCAAAACCTTACCCCAACCAACAATAGAAACAGTATTGTCCGTAGTTGTTAAGTCAGCCACTGGTCTACAGTCGGCACTCCCATCAGGACATCCTGTTGTCTCATTAAAAGATACCCACCCGACATTGTCGGCCCATGCATATCCAGAAAGAGCACCAGTCGTTGTACTAAAATCAACACCATAGCTCCCCAAAGGAGATACTCCACCAAAAGAAATCCAACCCATATTATCTGACCACGCCCATCCATTTAAGTCGTCCTCCCTCGTAGCATTAGTACCCGCTTTTGATAAAGAAGGTAGGACTAAAGCAATTGCACTAAAAAGCAAAAAGAAAGAAAGAAGAGTAAAGTATTTTTTCATTGATTAAATATATGAAGAAACTTATTTTTTATACTTAGTTATTGTAACACAATTATATAATAAAATAACAATGTGGAAAAGTATCTTGTGGACTTTTTTTAAAAAGGTGGTACTATTTTTATGAATAGAGGACTTTGCTTAATTCGGTTAATGCATCTCTATGAAAAAAAGAACTACAATAAAATATCTCGGGGTGAGTTTACTCCTTTTATCTTTAGGAGTGCTGGTTTTCTTTATATCTATTCCCGAGGCTTTAGCAAAAGAAACTTACAGCAATCAAGAAATTCTGCAGTGGAAATATAACCAAAAAAAGAAAGAAGCGGAGATAAAATACAATATACAGAAACAAAAAGAAGTTCCTCAAAAAAAAGTAGAGACCAAGAAAACTACCCTACCAAAAAAAACAATACAGAAAACAAAGCCACTCGTTACCCCAAAGAAAGTCATACAAAAAAAGGTAACTCCTAAAAAAGAAACTGCTCCCTTAGTAACAAAGCTTCCTCTACCTGAAACAAGTAGCGAACAAAAGCAAAAAGACTCCTTCTCGCCTCAAACTAAAAACATCACAACACCTAGCTTCTCGCTTTCAAACCCGAACACAAATCGATATCTCGTAACCTACAAAAAAAATGAGACTGTAAAGACAACCTCAACAATACACCGACTAAAAAAAAGACTTCCTCTCAAACGGCTCAATGTAGAAATTATTGAAGCAACTCCAGCGGAAGTTGCCTTACTCAAACAAGAAGGACTTACCATTACACCCGATGTTGCAATGGAAAGTACTAGCATCCCCGAATACAACCTCTCTTGGGGTGTTAGAAAAATCGGAGCTGAACAAATACACAACCTCGGCATAAAGGGTTCTGGTGTAAAAGTCGCTATCATCGATAGTGGAATTGATTACACCCACCCTGAAATTGCACAATACTACAAAGGTGGGCTAGATGTAACACTGGTGCCTTCTGGTACAAATCCAATGGACACTTGGGGTCATGGCACTTCTGTTGCAGGTGTTATCGGTTCTGCCCTTAATGACTCAAATGGTGTGGGAGTATCGCCTCAAGTTGAATTATACGCACTCAAAGCTGGAGATAGTGGCACTATATACGCTTCTGCCGCTGCATACGCAATGGACTGGGCAATTACAAACGGTATGCATATCACCAACAGTAGCTTTGGATCAAAAAACCCTGGAGTAAAAGTATGGCTTGAAACAGTGTACCAACGGGCAAAAGATGCTGGTATCTTGAATATAGTCGCTGTTGGTAACACAGGAACTTGTTCTGGCACATTAGATCCCGAACCATTTTACCCAGCAAGTTTTTCATCAGTTATAGCAGTCGGTGCAGTAGACGAAGGTAACAACAGAGCTTGTTTTTCAAGGATATCAAACGATATAGATATAAGTGCCCCAGGAACAAACATATACTCAACATACCTAAATCATGAATTTGGAACATTCGATGGAACTTCCCTTGCCACCCCTCACGTAGTTGGCGCAGCAGCATTGCTATGGAATTTAGTTCCTGACATAAACCATAACGGAAGAAAAAATGATGAAATGGAAAGTCTACTTCTTAGTACTGCTAGTGACTTCGGTCCCCTTGGAAAAGATCCTCTATATGGGGAAGGGGTCGTTAACGTTTTAAATGCTTATAACAATATACCGGAAGAAACTATCGAACAAAACCTCCTTCTCAATGCCTACGTAGACAAGAACACTTTAAAACAAGGCGTTGATATCGAGGCAACCATAACCGTTGTTATTCGGAATGAATTAAATAATCCTGTAAGTGAATTAAACAACGCTATCACTGTGAGCAACGTGTCTGCAGTTCTAACTTGGAGTGAAGAACCCCAGGGCCACTATACGACAAAGTTACCTATTTCAGCACTGCAGATAGGACAAAACATACTACAAATTACCGCTCAAGATACTCGCGGAAAAACTGCCAACCAAAATATCACCCTAACAGTAATTGAAAAAGACCCTGTTGTTGATCCAGCTATAAACACAACACTTTCTGTAAACAAAAATACTTTCAAAAAAGGAGAAGATACTGAAGCGGTTCTTACCCTAGTTATCAAGGACGAAAACAATACTTCTGTCACAGGACTATCTTCAAACATTGTGCCCGTGGCACCTTCGAGCATCTCGACAATTACATGGACCGAAGAAACTGCAGGAACATACAAAGCAACTATTCCACTTGAAACATTAAGTGTTCAAACACACAACATTACTCTTCTCACAACCGACTCAAGAGAAATAACTTCAACCAACACAATCTCTTTCTCACTCTTAGAAAGAGACCCTGACCCATACCCAGAAAAAACCTTGGTCATGAGTCTTAATAGTAAAAAACCACTATATACACTCTATACTCGAGGTAGGAGAGGTGACCAATACATTACCTTGCGACTTATAGTAAAAGATGAATACGGAAAAGCGGTTAATAAAATCCCAAGGCAAAACTTTATTGCAAAACTTAATGAAACAGGAAACCCTCTCACCATTTTCCGTGCAACAGAAGTAAGAAGAGGTACATACGATATAAAGATTGATAAAGACCTTCTACCTGCCAGTCCGACTGAAAGCACTTTCCACATCTCTTTGGAAGTAAAAGACAAAAGAGAAATTAGTGCCGACACAGATACAGAATTTTCAACTTTATTTAAAGCAAGTGTGGCAAAAGTAATTTCTCTAAACTACACCGAACCAAGTACTAATAGTTCACTCGCATCCGTATCACAAACCATCCCAAATGGTGGCAGTGCAGTAAATCCAATTGTAGTAATCAATGATGAATTTGGCAGACCTATAGAAGGAGCAAAAGTTACTTTACGGGTAATGGATGGTAAAAAAATACTTGGTACTAAAGTTGCAATCTCTGGAATAGACGGTAAAGCGAGCGCAACATTTATTCTAAAAAAGAGCGGTTGCTTCACCACCAATGTAGTGAAGATAACCAAAAAAGGATATGCGTTTACCAAGGGCACACCAGAAAATACAACTTGCAACCCAACAAGTAGTAACTAATTCTTTGTCTTGACCAAAGAAGATCTCTTCTGGTATAATAGAAAAACGTTAAGTTCGCCCCAAGCAGGCGGACTTTTTTAGTAAAAGAGGCTTGAATTCTTTACTAATAACCTGTCTGACGGCAGGCAGACGCTTAACTAATAGCTAGTAAATAATAATATGATAGACATAAAAGTAATACACTCTGTTCTTGGTCAACTAGAAGAAGAACGTGGTATACCAAAAGAAAAAGTACTCGAAGCAATCGAATCCGCTCTCGCAACTGCCTACAAAAAAGAATACGGAAAAAGAGGACAAATAATCCGAGCAAAATTTGATATTGAATCAGGAAAAACTGAATTCCTACAAGTTAAAATAGTAGTTGATAGTACACAGGTTGTTCCTGAAGGGGAAGAACCACTTGAAGATGACGAACGAATCAGATTCAACGCTGAACACCACATGCTTCTTGCAGATGCACAAAAAATGAAAAAAGATGCACAAGTTGATGACGAAATCATCTTTCCGCTAGAACAAAAAGATGACTTCGGAAGAATCGCTGCGCAAACTGCAAAACAAGTAATTATCCAAAAAATCAGAGAAGCGGAAAAAGTATCTGTCTTTGGTGAATTCGGACAAAAAGAAAACCAAATTGTAACTGGAACCGTACAAAGAATAGAACGAGGGAATACCTACTTTGATATGGGTCGGGCATCAGGAATTCTTCCCTATGAGGAACAAATACCAGGTGAACGCTATAAACAAGGGGAAAAAGTTAGAATGCTACTTACCCGTGTAGAAGAATCTCCAAAAGGAATTTTCCTTCGTCTCTCAAGAGCACATCCAAAATTTCTTGAGGAACTTTTTAAACAAGAAGTGCCTGAAATTCTTTCTGGTGTCGTAGAAATCCGAGCAATCGCAAGAGAAGCTGGATCACGATCAAAAGTTGCCGTATACGGTACAGACACACACATCGACCCTGTTGGCTCTATGGTTGGACAAAGAGGAGTTCGAGTATCAACTGTCATGAGTGAACTTAGTGGTGAAAAAATAGATATCATTGAATGGTCAAGTGAAGCAGAAACATTTGTATCTGACGCTCTTTCTCCTGCAAAAGTAAACAAAGTAACTATTGATACAGAAAACAATACCGCAACAGTTGAAGTATCTGAGGACCAACAATCTCTTGCTATTGGTAAGGGTGGTCAAAATGTTAGACTCGCGGCAAAACTTACAGGCTTTAGAATTGATATCAAATCAGTGAAAGTAAGCGATCCAGAAACTCCCGAAGAATCTTCTGCTGAAGAAACAACTACTGAATAAATCTGAAAACAAGTTTCATATTATAAATAATACTATTACTTATGATAAAAGTATTTGGACACATTTCACCAGACACCGATACAACCGGAAGTGCAATTATATGGGCTTGGTATCTAAACACCCACACGTCTGACAAAGCTACGCCCTTTGTACTTGGAAACTTAAACAAAGAAACTGCTTTCGTGCTCAAAAAATGGAATACTCCTGAACCAGAACTTCTTGAAAAAATAGAAACGGGAGAAGATGTTGTTGTTGTTGACACAAACAGTATAGAGGAACTACCAAAAGACATCCTCGAAGCAAATATTCTTCAGGTAATAGATCATCACAGATTAGCGGGTGGGTTAAAAACCAAAAGTCCACTTGAAATGACTATTCGTACTTTTGCTTCAACTGCAACTGTCATACACGAACTTATAGGAAAAGCGATTGAAACTGCCCCTAAAGAAATACTAGGAATCATGCTCTCTTGTATTCTCTCTGACACACTTGAGTTTAGATCACCAACAACAACACCGCACGATAAACAAATAGCTGAGAAAATTGCTTCGTTACTAGGTATAGATATCCATAGTTACGCAACAGAAATGTTTGAAGCTAAATCAGATATTTCAGACTTTACCGATCTTGGACTACTACATCTTGATAGTAAAAAATCTGGACTAGGAGAAAAAAATATACGAATATCCGTAATAGAAACAACAAACCCTGATTCTGTCCTCGCTAGAAAAGACGGTATCATAACAGCAATCAAAGAAGTTTTAAGTACAGAGCCAGATACAAGTGCAGTACTATTCTTTATAATTGATATCCTAAAAGAAGAAGCGACAGTCCTCACCTATGACCAACACACAAAAGATATCATTGGTGCATCTTTTGGGGTTACCACCACTTTGGAAACAGCAGTGCTTCCAGGGATTGTGTCTCGAAAAAAACAAATAATTCCAGCACTAAAACTTCCACTTTAAACTCTCAGAGTCACTCAAAACACTTCAAAGCTTACTTTGAAGTGTTTTTTAGTTTTCTATAAAAGTGGTATAATAGCTTCAAAGAGAATTAATAGTTTATCTAAAAAACATGAAACAAAAAAAGATACTTACGGCACTACTTGGAACACTTACTTTTGTTTCTTTTGCACAAGCAGAAGAAATAAGAAAAACTCCAATAAAAGATGCTCGGATGGAAAACAAACAGGAACGACAGGAAATGCGAGGTGAAATCCAAACAGAACGAAAACAATTTCAAGACCAAGTAAAAATCGATCGTGAAAAAATGCGAGCAGAAGTGAAGGACAATAGAGAAGAATTTAAAACAAAAATAAAAGAAGCGGATACACCAGAAGAACGAAAAATGGTTAAAGAACAATTTAACCAAATGAAAGAAGAAAACAAGGATCTTCGAAGAAAGACTAACGAGGAAATTAAAACCCGAAGAGAAGAACTCAAGACAAAGTTTAAAGCTGAAATAGAGGAATCTAAAATAGGTAGAAAGGAAAAACTAGATACTGCAAGAAAAGAAAAAGTATCTCTTGTACTCACTCAAGCTCTTGGAAGATTAGGAAACGCAGTAGGAGCTCTTGAGAACTTTGACAAAAAAGTTTCAGAGAGAATTGCAAAAAGAAAATCAGAAGGAGTTGATGTATCACAGGCAGAATCACTACTGGGGGTTGCACGGACAAAACTTGATGAAGCAAAAAGTGCAGTAGAAGCGGTAAAAAGTGTTACAGGAGAAGCAGTAAACGCGACCGACGGAGTCTCAAAAGATGCACTGAAAGCGAGTGTTGAAAAAGCACGAGATGCAGTAAAATCTGCACGAGACGCATACAAAGAAGTTATCACTGGTCTTCCAAAACCAGTCAAGACAGAAACTACACCTGCAAGTGAAGCAAGTAATTAATAGTTAAGTAATTGAACACATGGATCCAATTCAAACAAACTCAGAGGGAACAACTCCAAAGGGAGGTATCGGAGGAAGCATCGGTATCATAATCATTATTCTTGTTATCGCACTTGGAGCATTCTTCTTTTTTATGTCAAAAGAGAATAGTATGAAAACAGGCGACACTACTATGGAGCAAAGCAGTGAAAATGCTTCGCTAGAACAAGAGCTCGATGCAAGCGTTTCAACTGACATTGATGCTGACATGAAAGCATTAGACGGAGAGTTTGGAAACTAAGTAGACAGACGAAAAGCCCCGCAAGGCCAAAGGCCTTGCGGGGCTTTTCTTTTTGGATATTTCGGGTAGTATGTCCCTCATATGTATACAATAAAAAATAAAAAATCGCTTCCAGACTCTGCTCTCGAAATCGAAATTGTTATTAAAGCAGAAGAAATAGAACATCACTGGAAAGGTGCGCTAGAACATATAGGTCAAAACGCGCAGTTGGATGGTTTCAGAAAAGGACACATCCCAGAGAAAGTACTTGTTTCAAAAGTTGGAGAAATGACAGTACTCGAAGAGGCAGTAGAACATGCACTCTCACATATCTATGCCGAAATAGTAGAAAAAGAAAAAATTAATCCAATCGGACACCCGCAAGTTATCATCACAAAAATAGCGCGAGGAACTGACGCTGAAGTAACACTCAAAACAGATGTTCTACCAACATTTTCTCTACCTGACTACAAAAAAATTGTAGCCAAAGTCATGAAAGAGAAAGAAGAAGTTATTGTTGAAGAAAAAGAAGTCACTGATGTAATAGAAGAACTAAAACGATACAAAGCAAAACAAGAAAAAATCGAAGAAACTGAAGTAGTGCTTGATGAGAAGTTTCTTGAAACACTCGGAGGATTTAAAACTATCGAAGAATTCAAAATAAAAATAAAAGAGAATATCGAAAAAGAGAAGACACAAAAAAACAAAGAAAAGAAACGACTTGAAGCAATAGAAAAAGTACTCGAAGAAATAAAAATCGAAGTACCAAAAGTTCTTATCGAACAAGAACAAAAAGAAATGCTTGCCGAATTTTCACACGAACTAACAAGACTTGGTGGAACTTTAGAACAATATAAAAAAGAATCAGGTAAGACGGACGAAGACATGAAAACTGATTGGAAAGACAAAGCGATAGCAAGAGTTAAAACAGAACTCCTCCTTATCGAAATAGCTAAAACAGAAAATATAAAACCAAACGAAGAAGAAGTCACAAAAGAAGTGGCAACTCTTGAAACACACTATCCTGACGCACCAAAAGAGAGACTCATTTCTTTCGTAGAAGATATAAAAACCAAAGAAGCAATCTTTAACTTTTTTGAGAATCTAGGAGAGTCAAAATAGCACTCCCTACAATAGCAGCTGTTTCGGCTCGTAAAACTGTCTCTCCCAAAGAGACAGTTTTTACTTTTTTAGTCTTAAAAAGTTCTCGCTCACCTTCAGACCAACCACCCTCAGGACCGATAAGAAGTTTGTAGTTGTTAGCCTGCCTGTCCGGTAGGCAGGTTTGTAGTTTGTAGGAAGAAAGAGGTGCCCCACCAAAGTCTGCGACAAACGTATTATCATCCAGACTAGAAACTACTAACTTCAAACTACAAACTTCTTCTACTTCTGGTATATTTCCCCGCCCGCACTGTTCACTTGCCTCAATAGCAATTTTCTTCAACCGTTCAATATTCAAGTGTGTATGCTCACTTCTTTCTGTCTCAATAGGTGTAATGCTCGCCACTCCAAGTTCTGTAAGTTTCTCAACCGCCCATTCAAACCGCTCTTTCCTGATACAAGCGAGAGACACATGAACTTCACTCTCTATTTTTTGAACCTCTTTCTCTTCTTGTACCGAAAAATTAATACCCGTCTTATCTACTAGGGTAATTTCACACACGAAATCTTTTCCTGCTCCGTTAAATAAAATAACCTTGTCTCCCTTCCCCAACCGAAAAACATTTTTTATTTGATGAACAATCCGTTCGTCATTAAGTGTAATTAACTCACCTACTTTTAACTTTTCTTCACTTGAGCGAATATTTTCTTCTGAAAATGTTTTAGCTATGTAAAATCTATGTAATCTCATATTATTTTTTGTTACTTCTTATATCTTTATCCAACTCCTTAGCACTCCCCCAAGCAAGTTCATAAATTTTTTTCATTGCATCAGCGATCTCTTCACTCTCAATAATAATACCAAGCTTCTCTCTCCAGGATGCAATCATAACTTTGTTGTCGTAAATATTTATTTCAGGAGTAAAATTATATTTGTCATAAGGCACCAACAAACTTTCTCTCTTCTCCAACTTATCAAGCGAAGCTCTTTCTCTAGCCACTTCCGTATCTGGGAAAATTGCCCTGATAGAAATATTTTTAGCAGCTCGTCTTTTGTAATACTTTGGAAAATAATTTGGTATACCGCGATTAACGTCGTCGACGGCAGCATACGCACGAATCGTTTCTGAAGATGAAAGAGTGTCCTCGTACACTTCTCGTAACCCCTCCTCCCCTTCGTAAAATTTAACTTGTGGACGAGAACCCACTTTATAAATAGATCTTAGTTCTGGCAAGAGAACCTCTGCATACCGAAGATTAACCTCCTTTTTTTCTATATCCTTATTTAGATATGAAATAAGTTTATCTGGATTCTCACATCTATATTCTTGCTTCGGTTCTTTACCAGAAATAGAAATAAGTCCTTTTAATACCAAAGAATTTAAAATGTCATACCCGCTTGTCCTATTTATTCCTGCCCTTTTAGCAATTTCGCTGACTGTTCCCCTTCCAAGAGATAAGAGCGAAACATAAACACTTGCTTCTTTTTTATTAAAACCAAGTTCAAGAAGTGCTCGTTCAAAATTTGAATTAAATTCAGCCATATTCAGTTAATTTACTATATATTATTACCTATTTTGTGTCAATAATTTTCCACAATTTTATTTATTTTAAGAAATATATATATTTTACAATAGTTTTTACGTTTTTATATGTTGTCATATATTGACGATTTACAAATATATTATGTAATTGTAAACGAATACTTGAAAACAAAATGAATATCCTACTTATCAATCCTCGCTATCCTTACGGAAAAGCACAAACCTACCTCGGTGGGTCACTTACAGCTGTCGGTGCACAGATGCTTGCACTGGGTCACTTCGTTCGCATTACAGACCTAAATCATGAAGACCTTGATTTCTGTGGACATGATGTTGTTGGGGTGAGCGTTAGTGGCTCTCCCTATATTCCATCAGCTATTGAGATTACTCGACAGGCAGAGCAAAAAGGAAAGAAAGTTCTCATCGGCGGTCAAGTGATTGCGAAACTCGGAAAAAATGAATTCGAAACATTGTTCGGTAAATCTACGGTTCAAATCAAGAACTCGGAGGACTTAGCTCGGGCACTAGAATCAAAAGTTCCTGTGCCAAGAGCTTTCTCGCTATCACTTATTCCTGTTTGGAAAACTCTTCCAGATGAAAAACTCAAGCTATACCTGAAACATGAAATGGCTTTAGTTGTATCGCAGGGGTGCCATTTCCAATGCGCCTTCTGTGCTGCGGAGAAAAAACAAAAAGAAGAATTCAAGTCTCATTTCGAAGAGGACTTGGAGTTTCTGGTTAGCAAAGCAAAAGAATTTGGACTTAAAAAACTCGAATTCTACGCAAGCTCTCTAGACTTTTTTCAAAATCCGGAAGAAGTAGAAAAATGCCTCCGAATAGTTTCGCAAATCTCCAAAAAAAGTGGAGTTCGAATTAAAATCCGTTGTCTTGCTTGTATGTCTTCATTCATGAAAGCTTATGAAGTTATTCCTGAATTCAAAAAGCTTCTTCGCGAAAGTGGACTCTGGTGTATTGGCTTCGGTATTGATGGCATTGATGCTGTGGCATGGAGTAACCAGAAAAAAATCCAGAATAAAACACTGGAACAAGTATGGAGATGCCTAGAAACAGCAGAGGAGTGTGGTGTAACTGCAGAAACACTACTCGTAATGGGGTTCCCCGAAGAAGGGTGGAGCCAGTTTTTCAAGTATCTACTTTTTGCTCTCAAGGCAATCCGTAGGCATAAGAACGTTGTCCTTCGTCCGTATCTTGCGAAAGCCCAAATACCTGGAAACGACTACTGGGGAGCAGATAACCCGCAAAGATTTTTTGTTCAAACACCAGAAAGGTTTATGAACTTGGATTTTTGTGCAGTTGGATCTCCTGAGACGCACCCCAGACGGTGGCAACGATACGGAGTGAACATTGCGTACCTTATCATCTGTGCGCTTGGGCTTATTGGTAAGTGTTACACCTCACCACTCATGCCGGTCGGCAGTAGCCGGATGTGGAACAAGTTCGCAAAATGGTGGAATAGAGTAGTTCCTTTCGACCGATAAACAGTCTTCCCAGTTGTACTTAACAACTGGGGATTTTTTATTAAAAGTCTAAGACCTACAACATACCTATATACCAATAAAATATTTTCTGAAAATTTTTCTTATTTTTTCTGCTTTGGCTGTATTTTTTGAAATCCTCATCTTATTATTTGTATTTTTTTGCTCTATAATTTTGTGAATTTTTTGAGCAGCATCTTTTTCATCTTTACTTCCACTCTTATAAACCAAATCAATTTCCCCGGCGGTTTTTTTATCAAGCCACACTTCAATAATAATATTACCAAAACAGTTTGCGTAATAATTATTAGAAAATATTTCTTTACCTAGAAGATATACTCTCTTATTTTCCCCATCAAAATATTTTTTAACTGTATTATCAAGCTCGGTTTTTCCGGCAATGAGAGCAATCCAAAAAATATTTCTCTTTTTTACTTCATCCATAAGTCCAACCTCGCTTTCATTTCGAGAAATCAAAAACCACTCATGCGGGTTATAAAGAAGAATGTTTTTTTCTTTTGCCATATTCGACAAAAGAAACATAAAAGCATGCGCCCAAAAAATATCAAGAGATAGAGAATTGTTGAACTGATATGTAATACTCTCTCTTTCGCGAAGCTTTAAAAAATTGGCACTGGTTGAATCATAAGCATAATTATTCTGGGACTGTTCAAACATTTTTCTCATACGCTCGAGCCAAACCTGATGCAACGAAATAATTTTTCCAGCAATGGTTATAATCTCTTTTTGTTTTAATTTCTTTAATGCCAGATACACACTTTGCTTTGGTGTGTTATTTCTTACCTCTTGGACTTTTTTAATGAGCTCAGCGGAATAAAATGGCTTCTCCATTAAAAGCTTAGTAATAAGGGATTCGATCGATTTATCCAGTAACTCTTGCATTACTAAATCATAGCTAGTTGGACCTAAAAGTCAATTTTAAATTGACTTTTAGGCAAAATACCTCTATTTATTGGTTTAATTGACAAATATTAATTACTATTGTTTTACAGTTCTTTGACATGTTGTCGACGAACAAACCAATATATATGAAAACTCTTATAATCATAAACGGTGTCACCGGCGCAATAGGAAGTGCTTGCCTAGCTGAGCTTAGTCGAAATCCAAATATTGATATATACGGTCTTAGTAGAAAAGCACTTCCCTTCAAAAAATTTCTTCGAAATGGAAATCTACCGACAAATACTATAGTATGCTCCATCGGGGATATTTCTGATCCGTCCTTGTGCAAATCTTTTACAGAAAAAATCGACAAGAATGCCTACGGTAGAATAATTTATATTCATGCCGTTGGAATCTATCCTTTCGAAATTGATAAATCAGGAAAAATAGAAGTTGCACATGATGAGGATGGTGATGGAATAGATGATCGAGTACTTAAACTCTCCAACAATGCATTTTTCGGGATGGTGAATGCTTTGGAAACAACAGGTTTACCGCTACACGGATTTATCTTCGGCGGAATCGCAGATCAATATGAACCTGTTGTACACAAGTCCTGGTGGACTGTAATGAAAAAAGTTAAAGAGAAGATGAGGCTGGAATCTGAAAGAAACTCTGATCTTTCATTTACACTCCTCAACATTAGCTCAGTGATTTGTTTCAATGAATTACTCACCCGACCTTTTGTCTTCCAAGATACCGATGCACATCCTCGCTTCTGGTTAAAACCTCATGAAGTAGCAGAAAGAGTAGTTGAAATAATTTGTACTCCAAAAAAGGGACTCGTGGAAGAATTTTTGTTCCACGAGTCTGACTATTGCGGAAAGAACTACTTTTTAGACGAAAGGTTTACCCCAAGAAAATACAGAGAGCTTGGAATACGGTAACGTCGATAACAGATCACCTGGCCCGAGATTTTGAAATCGCGGGCTGATTTTTTATACTAAAGTCCTTATATATACTTATTCTTCAGTATACTAGTATACTGATATACAAAAACACCTCAATTATTTTTCTCTTTTTGAAAACACTTTTTTAAACTCCTCCTCTCCGTAAAGTTCAGTTGGCAGAACTCTATCTATAAACAAAACGCCTTCGAGATGATCAAATTCGTGCTGGAAAATCCGCGCAAGAAAATCAGAAAATGTTTGTTCTAGTTTCTCCCCTTTCTCATTTTGAAATAGTACTTCAATACTTTTATACCGAGAAACCATCGCTCGAAGTCCAGGAATAGACAAACATCCTTCCCAATCTTTCAGTATTTTTTTCGGTGTTGAAACAATTTTTGGATTTATCACCACAAGAGGTTTCCCCATATCTGGCGCTTTCGGGTACCTTTTGTTCGGTTTACTCCACATAATAAAAATTCTTTTGTTTACACCTACTTGTGGTGATGCAATACCTACACCATCTTTCGCCTTACAAATTCTCTTTAGATCTTTAATTAACTCCTTGTCAGCAGAAGTGAGTGGAAAACGAACCGTCTTGGACCGCGTCCTCAATATCTTACTCCCAAGCTGTACAACATTTCTTTTCATGTATCTACTCTACACCCTTCCAACTAGTTTCAAAAATCATCCTCATCAGTCCGTGAATTGTTTTACCCTTGATACAAAAAATACTTATTGTTATAGAAAATAAAAATCTCCGAGAGGGTGAGCTCTCAGAGTTAAACTACGTCAAACTTTCCAACCTTTCCAGTCTGGATGAAGCTCGATTGAAAGACCAGGACAAGCGTGCTTAAGTGCTCGAACAGAAATAAGCTCTGCATTCGGACACTCCATGCACTTACCGACAAATCCAACGTGATAAACACCAGTGCCGTCTTTCGGAAAGACAATGATGGCCCCGCGGTCTCCAGCAACATGCTCGGCGGCGTGAAGTTGAATTCTTCGGTAGTCTTCTGCGATACTTTGATTTGCAATCTCTGCGACAATTGCAAACCCTTCGTTTTCGGCTATTCCTGCTTTCGATGGTCCTCCATCAAGATACATGTAATGTCTGAGAGCTCCCGGTCCGGTCTTAGGCACATTTGGCGCACCACCAACACGACCATCAGAGGTAACAAACCACGCATTGTGAACAAGTCCACCGATACCGATCTGCTTTTCTTTCCAGATACGTGAAGTATTAGCATCGCTTGCTTCTGGCTTTGTCCCCCATGGAAATGGATATCCTTGGTTGGCGACAATGAGCTCACACTGGTTTGCCATACGAGAGTTTATAAGCCCTGCCGGCAATTCACATTGTGAGAGTTCTCCCTGAAAGGGAAAACGAAGGATCGCTCTCTTCCCAGAAGGAAGAATGATCCAGTTAGTATGATTAGTTTTCATAGAACAATACTGCTTGGACGGTTGTGTCCATGAGTAATCTTTACAAAATATAGAAAAAGTAGTACTATGTCGTCATGGTCCGACAAATAAGACATGCATGAGGTAAAAAAAATCTTAGACTTATTTAATCTAAATAAAGAAGAAGAAGATATTTTTCTTTGTCTATTTTCATTTGGGGAACAAAGTGTGGCAGAGACTGCAAAAAACAGTAATACGAAAAGAACAACTACTTATGGAATTGTAGGGAAACTTAAAGAGAAAAACCTTATTGAAGAAGTCCTGAAGAGTAGTGTTAAAAAGTATCGAATAGTAGACAAAGAGATCCTCAAGAAGAGATTAGACTCAAAGATTTCAGAGATTAAAGAAGCCAAGGATACTATCGAATCTGTCTTTACTTCCCTATCCGGTTTAAAATCTAATAAGCCTGAGATAAAGTTTTTTCAAGGAAAAGAAGGAGTGCAATTTGTTTTAAATGATTTAATTATTAAACAAAATATTGAAACAGAAAGTTTTTGGCCAATAGAGAAGATGATCAAAATACTGGGTAAAGACTACTTTAGATTTCTAAACAAAGAAAGAATAAAGAGAAATATTTATACAAGAGCAATTTGGCCAGCAAAACAGATTATTGATACAAAAATTCATCCCTATTTAGGTTCTGGAGAAGAATTTCTTAGAGAAATCCGTATAGCACCTAAGGGTATTAATTTCTCACTTGGATACTGGATTTATGAAAACAACGTCGTTTTTATCTCTTCAGAAAAAGAAGTTTACGCTTTTATTATAAAAAGTGATGAATTTTCTGACATGCTTCGAAAGCAATTTAACATTATCTGGGATACATCAAAAAAATTAAAACAAAAAATGAATAATGAAATGAAGGACTTTTTAAAAGAAAAGAAATAAACTTTAGTTGTTGACTAATTCTCTCTTTCCTCTATTCTGTATCTATATTATTCTTAATTCCTAATACTTAATTCTTACATCTATGAGTTATCTAATACCGACAGTTATTGAAAAAACAAACATGGGCGAACGAGCTTATGATATCTATTCTCGTTTACTTCGAGAAAATATCATTTTCCTCGGCGGACCAATTGACGATGGAGTTGCAAACATTGTCATTGCCCAACTTCTTTTCCTCCAATCAGAAGACCCAAAGAAAGACATTACTCTCTATGTAAACTCTCCTGGGGGATCAGTTACTGCCGGGCTCGCTATTATAGACACCATGAACCACATCAAGAATGATGTTGCCACTGTATGTATCGGTATGGCGGCATCTATGGGAGCAGTTATCCTTTCAAGTGGCGCAAAAGGTAAAAGATTTGCACTGACTAATAGTGAAGTAATGATTCACCAGCCACACGGAGGAGCTGAAGGACAAGCGTCAGATATTGAAATAAGTGCACGACGAATCATTAAAAACAGAGAGGTTCTCAACAAAATTCTTGCAAAAAACTCTGGACAAACACTCGCAAAAATAGAAAAGGATGTTGACCGAGACTTCTTCATGAATAGCGAAGAAGCAAAGAAGTACGGTATCATCGACAAAGTACTCAGCTAAAAAACAACTCTTCTCGCTCTGGACTTTATCCAGAGCGGTTTTTTTTATAAAAAATCACCTCAATACAATGAGGTGCTCCTATGGTTTTGACGGGTGCTTTGCAGCCCAAATGATCAGCCCGACTGCGATGATGTTAACTGCAAGAAGTGGCACTGCAATCCATAGTGGAAGGTACAGGTATGGTACGTGAATAGGCATATATTACAGAATCTTTTTACCACAGAAATAGCAATTTACAAAGACCTCTACTTCATATATAGTGGATGTATTACTATGTTAATTTTATATTCGTTTCCGGCTGTCTATAGTAAAAATACCGCCCAATTACTTATGTTTTTATCCCTCGAACCACAAAAAACTAGAGCACTCTCGGAAGCGTATTAATCGCTTATGTCAATAAAAATAATCATCCTGCTTCTCGGTGTAGCAACAGCGGTTGGTTTTGGCTTGGGTTACTTCATCAGAGTTCTACTCGCCCTAAGCAAAAAAGGATCAATCGAACACGACATCAAACAGTTGATGCTCGACGCTAAAGAAGAAGCAAAAAAAATTACTTTGGGAGCCGAAGAGGAAGCGGCAAAAACTCTCAAAGAAGTGAGAGAAGAACTCAGAGAAAAAGAAGACAAGTTAAAAAAGACTGAAGACCGTTTGGTTGCTAAAGAAGGACTGCTTGATAGAAGACAGTCTGACATCGATAAAGAGGTTGATGCAATAAAGCAAAAGATAAACGAACTTCGAGAAAAGAAAGACAAAATAGAAGCAATGGAAGCGGGTAAACAAAAAGAGCTCGAGTCTATTGCTCGGCTTTCGGAAGAAGAAGCAAAGAACCTTCTCGTCGGCCAAATGGAACAAAAGTATGAAGAAGATCTCGTGGTGAGACTTAGAAAACTAGAACAAGGAAATACTGACAAACTTGATGCAAAAGCTAGAGAAATCATGACTTCTGCAGTCCAAAGATATGCAAACTCAGTAAGTCCTGATATTTTCACTACATTCGTCTCTATTCCAAACGACGAACTAAAAGGGAAAATAATCGGTAAAGAAGGGAGAAATATTAAGGCATTTGAAAAAGAAACTGGTGTTGAAGTGATTGTGGATGACACACCAGGATCTATTACTATATCTTGTTTTGATCCAGTAAGGAGAGCAATTGGAAAATTAGCCCTTGAAAACTTAATGCTCGACGGCAGAATCCAGCCAGCAAAAATAGAAAAAGAAGTAGAAAAAGCAAAAGGCGAAGTGGCAAAGATAATAAAAGAAAAAGGAGAACAAGCGGCCTTTGAATGTGGAGTATTCAATCTTGATCCTCGAATCATCTCAATTCTCGGAAGACTCTACTTTAGAACAAGTTATGGACAAAACGTCCTCCAGCACTCCGTTGAAATGGCCCACATCGCAGGAGTTATCGCAACAGAACTCGGTGCAAATGTAGCAATCACAAAAGCCGGAGCACTCCTTCACGACATTGGAAAAGCTGTAGACCACGAAGTACAAGGTACCCATGTGGAAATCGGACGAAGAATCCTACAGAAATTTGGTGCTAGTACAGAAATAGTCAAAGCAATGGAAGCTCACCACGAAGAATACCCGTACGAAACACTTGAATCGAGAATCGTACAAGCGGCTGATGCTATCTCAGGTGGCAGACCAGGAGCAAGACGAGATAATGTTGAAAATTACATAAAGAGACTTGAAGACCTCGAAGCGATCGCAAACAGTTTCAAAGGAATAGACAAAGCATACGCGCTTCAAGCAGGACGAGAAATAAGAGTATTTGTGAAATCAAGTGAAGTAACAGACTTGGAGGCTTCACAGATTGCTCGCGACATCGCAGTAAAAATAGAAAATGAGCTTAAATACCCTGGTGAAATACGAGTAACTGTCATCAGAGAAAATAGAACAGTTGAATACGCACGGTAGTAAATACAGATCAAATTCTCAAAAAACCCTTATAAAATAAGGGTTTTTTGTTTTTTATATAAAGAATTTTTGTATAGGAAAAACAAATATAGAATAATTTTTAAATATATGAAAAGAGGCCATTAGTTTTTTTATAAACAACCACCTCAAAATAGCATTTGCTTTAAAATACGGCTCTATATATAATTGAATTAAAGAGATAGGTCGGATTATTTATTAGTCTTAAGAATTTTTTTATGAACAAACAAGCAATCGCAGAAGCAGTACAAGTTGTACTCGGAGGAACAAAGGTTCAAGCAGAACAAGTAGTAGATAGTGTACTCGAAGCAATCATCGGGTCACTAAAGAAAGGAAACGAAGTTTCAATCGCGGGTCTTGGTATCTTCTCTGTAAAGACAAGAGCGGCAAGAACAGCAAGAAACCCACGAACAGGAGAACCTATCAAAGTAGCAGCAATGAAGGTTCCAAAGTTTCGAGCAGCAAAGGCTCTCAAAGACGCTGTAAAATAATATTTTACAAACTCTTGTTACTTATCAAAAACCTCCTTGTAAAAGGAGGTTTTTGATTTATATAACTACAAAAAACCTCGCATTATGTGCGAGGTGTTTTTAGGCTCTTTCTCTTACTTCCTTTAGGAGGTCTCTCAGCGCAGCACTTTGCTCTGGACTCAAATCACCCACTCCAAACAAAGCCTCCTCTGGTGGAACCTCTGGAATTTCTTCTGGTGTATTTTGTTGTGGTTCAGATTCGAAGTTCATAGTATCTAAAATTTAAGTGGATAAATATTCTAGCATAAAGAAAGAAGGGAGTAAAAAGAAATTTTTATAATTTATGAAGTTTTTAATATTTTAAGAATGTGTGGGTAGAGAGAATCGGTCACAACTCTTTTGCTTTGCAAAAGGTCGCGACCCCGCCTCGCACCCGGCTAAGCGCCCGACTACGCTTCGCTCCGTGTGCTCCGGCTTTCGATTCTCTCTACCTCGCATCGACAATAAAAAAACACCACACTAAGTGTGGTGGTTTTTAGTCGAGTGCGGGTAGAGAGAATCGAACTCTCGTCTTCACATTGGAAGTGTGACATTCTACCACTAAACCATACCCGCATTCATTCGGAAGATACTATAGCAAAAAGTAACAAAACTAGCAAAAATAAAACCACTCATTACTAACCCAAAAAGTCATCTGTTATAATACACATCATGCAAAGCGAAGTCGGCACACAACTCATCGGACTCTGGATCGGATTCATGTCGTTTCTTGGATGGACACCGGAATCCAATCCGATACTTTTTCCAAAAGATATTCCCGTAGAATTTATAGAAATTAAAAAAGAAGTAACTAAGGAAATAGAAGAAAAACAAAAAAAAGTTCCTGAAATTAAAACAACAAAAAGTAAATCTACCTCAGATGAAAAAACAGAAACTAAAAAAGTAACAGAGGAAGTAGTAAAAGAAAAAATACAAACACCTCATGTCCCAAGTATCGAAGATGTAGTGATAAATATTTACTGTACCTTCAGAAGAGGAAACAAAACACAAACCGTCTCAGGAAGTGCAGTTCGACTTCAGGAAGGAGTGTACCTCACCAACGCACATGTTGCAGAATATATTATGCTTGAAAATTATTTTTTAAAAAAAGAATCCTCTAATACTCTCGTAGAGAAATCTTCCTGCACTCTTCGTGAACTCTCTCCTGCAGTTGGAAGTGCCTCCGCAGAAATTATTTTTCTCCCTACCTCATGGGTACGTCAAAACAAAACAAACCTAAAACAAGCAACTCCTGTTGGAACAGGAGAATACGATTATGCTCTAATCAGAGAAATAAAAAATAATAAAAACACACTACAAACAAAAGTATCGCTCCCACTGGCAAAAGATGATACAAAAAAAGATCAAGAAGTTTTCTTGATTGGATATCCTATTTTTGATCAAGCGAGTATAAAAAATAATCTTCGAAAGGTCAGTGAAAAAGTGTCCATTGAAAAGTTGTTTAGTTTTGGAGGAAAAAAAGTAGATACATTTAATACAGACAAAACAACACTCGCACACATTGGAAGTTCAGGAGGTGCTGTCATCACTACCGAAGGAGAACTCCTTGGTATCATGGTAGCAACGATTTCAAATAGTAACTCTGGATCAAAAGCAATAAAAGCGATCAACCTTGATTATATAAAAAGAAATATTACGGAAGAGAGTGGAAAGGGTCTCGAAGTGTTTCTAAACGACACTGATAGAGAAGTTGTGTCCTTTAAAGAAAACTACCTCGAATCACTTTCAGAAACTCTCCTTGAAGGAGTGAAGTAAAAACCTTTATATCTAAAGACTATTTTTGGTCATTCAGATGTTTCACCAAAGCAAGTACTACTTCGAAGTCATCAGTTGGTGAAACCTTGTTTGGTTTTTCGTATCGACAAAGCACACAGCGGTGTAGCACTGTGTAACCTTTTTTAGTTTTTTCTATAGAGACTGGCTCCATCATGCCACCACAAACACTCGCTCTGTCTCCCGGAAAGATATCAACATGTTTACTCCACAAACACTTCGGACAGTGGTTGGTAAAACCATCTCCAGAAACATGAAAACTGCATCGCTCACAAATAAAATCTTCAACTGTTTTTTGAAATTGTTTGGACATAATTTTATCTTAGCATAAAAAAATCTCGCCCTAGGTTTCCCCAAGGCGAGAGTGAAGACAAGCAGTTTACTTTTTTTCGCGACGACGTTCAGCCTCTTCGGTCTGTCTCTGTGCTGGCAGACAACGCCCCAAGTGCCAATGGAACCATGGGCATTTCTCTCCCGAACACCAACCGGGTGTTCCTCCTTTTTTCCACCCACACTTTTCGTAAAACACGGGATGAAATTTACCGCCAAGAATTAACCTGACGATCTCAACAATTACCTCAAGAGGAATCGCCGTCGGTGCAACACCTTCAGCAGACTCGCTCCCGTTGTAAAGCTGGTTCGCAGCATTACGAGAGACATTATGGAGGAACCAGTAGGGACTGAGAAGTGGCCATCCTTCCACGTGACCACGAACAGAGAGTTCCTCCGGACTGAAGTTTTTTTCGTCCGTGAAGATTTCCCCTCGGTCCCACATCAAGCGGAGCTCCTCGTCCCGAAGGGCGAGAATTACGGTGGTCAGATCGATTGACTTACGACGGTCCATGAAGATCACCACATTGCCATTCGAATCCATCTTTATGACAACAGCAGCGCCAAGGTCAATCGCAACTTTCACAGCTTCCACCGTATCAGTCTTGATAACGACCATATGAAGATGCTCCGTCTTTCCAGGACCGCGCGCAACCTCTATCGTGCTCCAGAACTTCGCCCTCGTGCCAAGCTGTCGATCAGCAGACAAAGTATCAAACATCCGCCGACTTCTTGCTCCACGATTTTTCTCTGAGCGTAACGCGAGAGTTATCCAGTCTTTGGCCTTTAGCTCTCCGAAGACATTCTTGATCATGTGGTAAGCATTTTTGAGAGTCATGGGCGGATTCTTTTCAAGCAGACTTCCATCCGCTTTAAGTGACAAATACTGCGCCTCGTAAGCAACAGTAAGCCACTCAAGAATTTCAGTCTCCCTGGGCCGAGTGTCTTTCGACATCCGGTGAATACCCTTAAGCACCGCGTGGAGCGACTTCTTGTGATCGGCTCCGAGCCGATCTTCTCTGATCACCGTTCCGATCATTTTCCTGAGAACAGGATCTCCGCCGAGTCCAACAATCTGTGCAAACATTTCTGCCGCACAAGTCTTACGATACTCCTCGTCCGCCAGACCATGTTCATCAGCTCTTCCCGACCGACATCCAAACGAAAGCGCACTAGCCGTGTCACTTGCTGGAATCGACTGGCCAAGTGACCAGTAGATCACCTCCGCCTTGTCAATTCCAGGAAACACCTTCTGCACTGAATCCCGAAAGATTTGACTCCTCGAGATCCAGAAGCAGACTGCTTCGTCTGTGTGAAACTTCCTGTGAAGGAAGACTGTGCCGACCGGGAGCACAAAGCCCTGTTTTGTCATGAGGTCCCCGAGGTTTGTGGCTAAGGGAGTGATTTTGCGTGGTGTTTTCATTTTCAGTAATGCTTCGTAAAATAGAAGCTCTTGGTTTTTCTGTATTTGTTTTTGTTGTACATTCCGTAAAATAGGAACGTCCACCGCTAGGTTTTGCCGGTAGATTTTTTTATTCAATTTTTTAAATTAAACAGAAAAATCTACCGGCAATATTGCTTGTCTTTTCAAAGAACTTTGTACGCTAATATTATCACAAATATTGACAAAAGTCAATACATCTACTTTGATTTTTAACCTTATTTTCTAAGCTTATTTCAAACTCTCCTTAATGAGTTCCACCACTTTGTCGTGAGGTATTTTTGTTGGCTCGATACCGATAGTCGTCAGACTTCCGTTAAAGCCCATTGCTCTTGTATGAAAAAGATACCAATAAGGAATTCCTTCCGTAAATCCTTCTTTAGAAAGAAGTGCCTCGTCAGTTATTTTTACTCCTCCTCGATAATGTTGTTCTGCCATTCGAAGTAGCACAAATGCTTTCGTAAGATTGACTCCCCTTTTTGTATCCGTCATTAAAATTACATTTCCTTTTTTTGAAAACTGCACCACCACGTGTGCACCAATAGACCTCACATACTTATTCATCTCCTCGTTGTCAGATTCGATCACTCCAAGAACTAACTGCTTCGCGTCATGAGCAATAAATTTTTCAACCCTTCCCTTCTCCGCAAACTCTTGCTTCGCTCGGATGAATTCATCTTGTTTTCCTTGCAATGCTTTCTCGGCAAACTCTCTCCATCCTTCGGCATCTTTCCCTTGCTCTTTTAGTAACAAAAAAATATTTTCAAGAGTTGGTCTCGCCCAAAAGTTTTTGTCAGTTTGATGTTTCGTTTCTTTCTCAACTTCTGCCATATAAGAAGTCTCTGTAAAATTATAGATTCCTTCTACATCATCTTTGTAGTGTTGATGTAAGATTTTTATAATCATTGGAATTTCATTTTTTACTTTTGAACCATGAAGGTCTTCCTCCTTAATGAAATGTAAAACTTTTTGCAGTCCTGGATTTTTTTCTAGGCCGAGTTTTTTGGCAACCAAAGTAACGCAGGTCTCCCCTTCTACTCGTTCTTTCTTGCTTGTGGCATGTTCATCAAACTCCCCTCCTCCACACCCAAGAAAAACAGTGTCCGGAAAATCTTTAGCTGTTTTTCCATCTGGTAATTCTCCCGTGGTCATAAAAGAAATACTAGCAGTCGAAACACCAGGAAAAACTTTTTCTCCTTCAGGAAATTTTTTAAGTAACATGATGGACACCAGCTCATCAGCATGTGGTCTAAAGTGTGTAATTATTTTTGTTATCATAAAAATATTATAACTTCTTACACTCAATCATCATAAAAAGAGGTATCTCTTTTCGTGCTTGGTCTTCAGCGACTTGTCGTGGGCCTTTCTGGCTTTCTCTATGAGAAATCCATTCTTCTAAACGAGTAACAACTAGTCCCTGTTTTGAAAGTAGTTTTACAAAATACTGCAGTGGACGATGAAAGCTCACTGTCTTGTCGCTCTTATCTTTCCCTGGATGCATTTCTATAGGCACAGTTTTTTCAGACATGTAAGAGTAGACCTTTCTGTATTGTTTTTTAGTACTCTCA
Organism: bacterium; assembly: GCA_031373235.1. Classification (GTDB taxonomy): domain Bacteria; phylum Patescibacteriota; class Minisyncoccia; order Phycocordibacterales; family CAIRYW01; genus JANMMK01. Next base: position 42,369 of record JANMMK010000048.1, read on the forward strand.
TCAAAACCCCAATCCGCTTCTTTTGGTATTCTGAAACTCGGATGATTTATCACAAAAACAAATTTTCCTCCCACTTTAAGTACTCGAGTCACTTCCCCAAATGTCTTATCTATATTTTTTATGTTCTGCAATGCCAGAATGCAATATGCAATATCAAAAAAAGAATTATCAAAAGGAAAACTTTCATCTGCTAAAGCGACCTTAAACGTTTCGTTGCTTCCCTTCTCTCTTTCTGCAATTGAAACAAGTTCAGAAGAAATATCAAAACCAGAAACCGACTTGGCTCGCTTTGCAAATACATGTGCAAACAAACCTTGTCCACAGGCAATATCTAAAACACTATCTTTAGATGAGACACCTAAAACTCTCTCGAGGTTTGGCAAAATAACTTTTTGTTGATATGAATCAGGACTAAGCACAAGCTCGTCATACCATCCTGCTACATTTCCCCACGAAGTATCTTTTTTTGAGTTCCCTTTCATAGCAACTATCTTACGAGAAATTTTCAATTACCACAAACTTATGTTACACTCTCTCTCAGTTTCAAGAAAAATCGGAGTATGGTGTAACGGCTAGCATACTCGCTTTGGGAGCGAGCAGTCTGGGTTCGAATCCCAGTACTCCGACAATAGAGTAAGAAAAGTGTATAAACACCTTTCGGCTGGGATTCGAAATCCTTTTGAGCATAATTTATGAGGTATCCCGAGATAAATTATCCAAAAGGCCTACTGGTCATGTAATGACCGAAAATCCCAGTACTCCGACATGAACAGAAAGAAAAAACACTCCTCCATGGAGTGTTTTTTCTTATCCAGGTAAGAGTTGATTCTCAAGAAACTTTACAATAGACTTTTTTCTTTCGATGTCTATGTAAAGCAAAACAACATCAAACTGCCAGTTTTCTATTTTATGTTTAGAAATATAGATAGATATAACCTTGGATAGCTTCGAAAGCTTATCTTTTGTAATATTTTCAGAAGGGTCAATCTCCTTTGTCTCATGTAAAACATCACCTACTATTTCACGTGAAACAGACTTAACCTCTATAAAGTGTAAAAAACCTTGTTTTTGAGCAATAATATCTATTTCACCCCATTTTGTATAGTAATTCCTATGAATAACACTAAAATTATGTTTCTTAAGAAACAATTCTGCTATATCTTCGCCTAATTTGCCAACTTTACCTAAATTCATAAATAAAGGATATAAATAGCTAACAAGCCTTATTTTATAAGGGTTTTTATAAAAGACATAACACTTTTGTCCTTTATAATATCATTAACGTACGGATCTAAATTCAACTTTAAGGCTTCCTTAAAGGTAAGCCACCTATATTCTGAATGTTCTGCACTCAAAGAAACATTCTCTTTTGTTACACGTGAAATGTAAGTCACTCTAACTACATGTTTGTCAGACCAACCGAAAATATCCTGGACTCCAATTAAACCTAGTAATTTGAAAGATTTTAAACCTGTCTCTTCTTTTATCTCTCTTTTTAGTGCTTCTTCGAGTGTTTCACGTGAATCAATTCTTCCTCCTGGTAAATCCCATAAATTAGCTGACTTACCGATAGAAATAGAACTTCTTTTCAATAATAGGAACTTTCTAGACTTATTTAACAGAAAAGACTTAACACCGACTTGTAAAATGAGTTTTTGTTTCATGATTAACGTTAATTACGTTTCTTATGAAACATAATTGGGTTATTTTGCTTAAAAAACATAAATAATAGACATATTATAAAATTTAAGACATCTTAAATCAATACTTTTATCCTGTCTTTTACACATATCAACATAGTTATCCACAGTTTTGCCTTATTTTATAAGGAAAAACTGGAAGGTGGGGTTTACAAAAAGGACAAAAGACATTATGGGAGTGAAAAGTCTTTCTTATTTATATAACTAGAGAGAATCGCCCTCGAAACTTATTATGTCGTCACATAATAAGTTTCTGCCCCACAAGAGGACTTCTATTTTTATAAATAAAAATAAGTCGGGCACCGGTTTCTGCTTCGCTTGTTGCTACAAGCTCAAGTGCAGAAACCGTTCGATTCTCTCTGGCCTGCTACAAAAATATAATAAGCTGAATGCTTTCGCATCCAGCTTATTATTTTTGTGCGGCCAGAGAGAATCGAACTCTCATCTAATCCTTGGCAAGGACTCATTTTACCACTAAACTATGGCCGCTTAATTTAAGTAATTATACAGAAAAATGAGGGATCGACAAATTTGGTGTCTTAAGGATTAGTACCCACACCTCAAGGCGTTGTAAGGGTATTTTAGCATAGTTGAGTGTGTCTCATTGATGTCTCAGGGTCACTATGCTGTTTATTGAGATATAAGGGTTATTGGAGAAAATGAGACAGAATAAGACACTTTAAGGCTTACTACTTTTTCGTCTCACTTTTCGAGGATTCTTCTTGCGAGCCTCCCTTCGAGCTCGTTTCTCCTCCCATTTACGATCTTCCTCCGCCTTACGCTCCGCCATCTCCTCAGGCGGTACTAGACGCATATAGTTCATAATCTTGTATCCTTTGAGGTGTTCAAATGGATCTACGAACTTGTACCACGG
>JANMMK010000072.1:0-5091 GCA_031373235.1 bacterium
AAATCAATTGAAAAACTTTTCAAGAAAAAGGCTCACATTGCAACTACTCACAACGAACTCATCAAAGACGCACGCTTTGTACTCGTCGGAAGAGGACTCTACGCACTCTCAGAATGGGGGTATATTGATGGAGTAGTGAAAGATGTCATTGCAAAAATCCTCACAAAGCACGGTCCCTTAAACAAAAATGAAATTATCGACAAGGTGCTAAAAGAAAGATACGTAAAAGAAAATACTATCATGGTTAATCTTCAAAACGCTAAACACTTCAAAAAAGAACGGGACGGAAAATATTCCCTCACCACCTAAAGAAAAACTCTGTGCATACCACAGAGTTTTTTTCTATCCACATAGAAAGCAAGAAAAAAATAAGGTATTATTGAGAGGTAATGGAAAAAATCACTCTCGTACCATTTGAAAATGTATTCCTCAGAGCGCTTGGCATGGCGTGGGTACTCTTGATAATCATCGCTCCATTCTTACTTGGTATACTTTGTTTTCAGGCATACTTACTCTACAAGCAAAACAAGTTTATACAGTCACAAAAATCTGTACTACTTGAAGTGACTCTACCAAGAGAACTTCTTAAAAGTCCTCTGGCTATGGAACTATTCCTGACGTCTCTCTACCAAACAAAAGGTGAGGGTACTTGGATTTCTAGATGGGTTGACGGAAAAGTGCGTCCATGGTTTTCACTTGAGATCGTATCGATCGCTGGAAATGTACACTTTTATATTTGGACATGGGAGTTTTGGAAGCGAGTCGTGGAGTCCCAGTTATATGCGCAGTTTCCAGATATCGAAGTAAAAACAGTAGAAGACTATGCAGGTAAAACACACTATAAAGCAGGAGGTGACATAGACTTATTTAGTTGTAACTTTATTTTAGAAAAAGCAGATCACTACCCAATAAAAACATACCTCGACTACAAACTGGACAAAGACCCGGACGAGGAACTAAAAATAGACCCGATGACTCCTCTTCTTGAATACATGGGGTCTCTTGGTGCAGGAGAAGAAGCGTGGATACAAATAATTATTCGTTCTCACAAAAAAGAACGTGCAAAACCAGGAAGAGGTTTTTTCTCCAAAGATAGCGTTGACTATACTTACGCCGCAGCAGAAGAAGTTAAAAAAATAAAAACAAAAGACAAACAAAAAGTTGGCATCGGAGAAATCAGTGTTGAAGGGTCATCGGTAAGCAAGGGAGATCGAGATGTTATAGAAGCTATCGAAAGAAACACTTCTAAACTTTCTTTTGATACAGGAATTAGAGTGATATATCTTGCCAAGCAAGGTTTTTTCAACGAAGTAAACATTCCGGGACTTACTGGATCTTTTAGGCAATATGGATCTTCAAGTCTAAACAGTTTTAAAGGCGACCATGCAACAGACTTTGACTACCCTTGGCAAGATTGGCGAGGAAAGAAACTGATAAAGCTAAAGGAGCACGCTCTTCATGCTTACCAAGCAAGATCTTACTTCCATGGACCTAATCCAGGGCACTTCTTTACTTTATCAACGGAAGAACTGGCAACTATTTACCACTTCCCTGGAAGTGTCGCCAAAACACCGACCCTCGGAAGAATGGAAGCAAAGAGAAGCGAACCTCCTGCAAACTTACCTATTTAATTTCTTATGGAACAAGAATCTACTTTATCAACTGAAACCGAAGCAAAACCATTTTTTAGATTTAAAAAACTCTTTTTTGTTTTTATGCTCATGCTGGTAGTAGGGTACATGTTTTTTTTTCAAGATGACCCCTTAACACAGCCAAAAACATTTGAAATTAAAAAAGGGCAAAGTGTGAGAGATATCGGAAGAAACCTAGAACAAGAAGGTATTATCTCCTCAGGAACACTACTTACAACTCTTATTTCAATACTAGGAAAAGAAAATAAAGTAAAAGCGGGATTCTACTACTTCGAAAAAGAAATTGGTATCTTTGAAACTACAAAAAGAATAACCGAAGGGGACTACCGAGTTGCTCCGATTAAGGTAACTTTTCCAGAAGGATTTACCGTAAAACAAATAGGAGAAAGACTGGTGGCTACTTTCCCAAATTTTAGTATAAATACTTTTACCGAGCTTACTCGAGAAAAAGAAGGTTTTTTATTTCCAAATACATACTTATTTTTGCCAACAGTTACAGAAGCAGAGGTTGTAGACACACTTACAAAACAACAAGACGAAATCCTTGACACACTACTTCAAAATAATCCGGACAAAGAAAGGTTATCCAAAGAAATAAGAATAGTAGCTTCTATCGTAGAAAAAGAAGTGCAAAATGTAGAGGATATGGAGATCGTTGCGGAAATGATATACAAAAGACTTGCTATTGGTATGCCACTTCAAATGGACTCAACGCTGGCATATGTAACGGGAAGAGACTCTTTGTCACTTACCGTTACGGACCTAAAAACAGACTCACCTTACAACACCTACACCAGAAAAGGACTTCCTCCGGCTCCTATTGCTAATCCAGGAGAAAAGGCACTGCAAGCATCCGTACAAGCAGAAGCAAAACCAACAAACCTGCTTACCAACTATCTTTTCTTTTTGACTGATAAGGAAGGAAAGGTATACTACGCACGCACATTTAGTGAGCACGTGACGAACAAGAGGAAGTATCTAAAATAAAAAAATCTGCTCGCCCAAGAAGGGAAAGCAGCTACTGAATTTTGTCGGCATGTTTGATTGCCAAAGCGGCAACGAACAACATCAACAAAACGCACGAGATGAACGGCAATGCGTGTATCATGGTTTGGGATTATTTATTTTCATGTTAAAGCAAAAAATTAAAAAAGCAACAAAAATTAGTGGAAAAAAAGTCTTTGTTGGACTCTCTGGAGGAGTCGACTCTGCTGTTTCTGCGTATCTACTTAAAAAAGCAGGTTACAAAGTCACTGGAGTATTTATAAAAACTTGGCAACCAGACTTCATCACCTGCACATGGAAAGACGACAGGAGAGATGCAATGAGAGTTGCGAGTCACTTGGAAATTCCTTTCCTGACTCTTGACCTAGAAAAAGAATACAAAGAAGGTGTTGCTGATTATATGATTGCAGAATACAAAAAAGGAAACACACCCAATCCCGACATCATGTGCAACAAGGAAGTAAAATTTGGTGCATTTATGAAAAAAGCTCTTCTGATGGGTGCGGACTTTGTAGCGACAGGGCATTATGCGAGGGTGGTTAATAGTTATGAGTTAATAGTTAATAGTAAGGAAAAGAAAAATCTACCAACTACCAACCTGACTGCCGGTCGGGCAGGCTATCAACTACTAACTGGAATAGATCCGAGTAAGGATCAATCATATTTCTTATACACCCTCACACAAGACCAACTATCCAAAATAATTTTTCCAATTGGACACCTTCCAAAATTAGAGGTAAGAAAAATCGCAAATAAAATAGGGCTCCCGAATTCAAAAAAAAAAGACAGTCAGGGCATCTGTATGCTGGGAGATATTTCAATTAAAGATTTTTTGTCTCACTTTATAAAAAGTAAAAAAGGTGAGGTGCTAAATAAAGAAGGAGAGGTTATTGGAAAACACGATGGAGCATTATTTTTAACTGTAGGGGAACGACATGGGTTTATTATTGATAAAAAAACTCCCGAAGATACCCGGATGTATGTTATTGCAAAAGATGTATTAAAAAATACTATCACTGTGGGAAACAAAGAAGACTTAATGCAAGAAGAAGGGATGGTTACCAAAGAGGTAAATCTTGAAAGGGTAAACTGGATTAACACACCTCCAGAACAAAAGAAAATATACGACGCGCAAATCAGGTATCACCAAACACTCCAGAAAGCTACCCTAGAAAAAAAAGACGACATCTGGACTGTGCACTTCAAAACCCCACAAACTGCGGCCCAAGGCCAATCTGTGGTCATTTATGACAAAGATATTTGCCTTGGGGGAGGAATCATTGTTTAATTGATGTGATGCCTAGTTCGTTCAAGCTTCGGCTTGGTGTGGGTAACACGTAAAGAACCTATTCTGGTAACGTCGCAACCTTGAAAAGGTATACGCGCAATCTTCTTCTTGACTTCGCATGAAGTCAAAAGAAACTGGTAGAAGATCTGACCCTTCCCAGCGTCTCAGAAAGGCTTTACGGCCTATCAGCTAGTTGGCGGGGTAACAGCCCACCAAGGCTATGACGGGTAGCTTCTCAGAAGACTCAAGCGGTGCTCGCGTGGCCAAAAACCGACTATGAGATCACCTCCAGAAACTGAGGAGCCAAGACGATACACAATCCAAAGCATCCAGCCCCGCCCGACTTTCGTCTGGCGGGGCTGTCCATTTTTTATGATAAAATAAATCCATGTCTGAATATTACAACTCAAAAAGAGTAAAGAATATCTATAAAAAAGGACAAGCTGAAACTTTCAAAATTTCACGCTCAAAAATAGATTTATTTATTGAGTGTCCAAGGTGTTTTTACCTCGATCGTGTACTAGGGGTTGGAAGACCTCCTGGATTTCCTTTTAATCTCAATAGTGCAGTAGACCATCTTCTTAAAAAAGAATTCGACCTACATCGTGCAGAAGAAACTACTCATCCACTTATGAAAAATTACCGTATAGATGCGGTGCCATTTCAACACGAAGAAATGGATACATGGAGAGAAAATTTCAAAGGAATACAGTTTTTAAACAAAGAAACAAATCTCACTATTACGGGAGCGGTAGATGACGTGTGGATAAATAAAGAAGGAAAACTTCATATTGTAGATTACAAGGCAACAAGTAAAGATACTGAAGTAAATTTGGATGCAGAGTGGCAAAATGGATACAAGAGACAAGTAGAGATATACCAATGGCTCTTTAGACAAAATGGTTTTGAAGTATCTGATACCGCATATTTTGTATACGCAAACGGACAAAAAGACAGAGAAGCATTTGATGGGAAGCTAGAATTTGATGTCAAAATTATTCCTTATGTTGGAAAAGCAAACTGGATAGGCAAAACACTTAAAGAACTTAAAAAATGTTTAGAACAAGACAAACTTCCTGAAGTAGGAACACACTGCGATTATTGTTCATATAGGGAATCTGCAGGAAAAAATATCGCAGAAATTTA
>JANMMK010000005.1:0-2785 GCA_031373235.1 bacterium
TAGCACTAGTCAATAATCACCTCTTACACTACTTGACATAATGTTCTATTAGTAATATAATAGTATCGTTTTAATATAACAAAGAAACTATATGTCACACGAACACAACGAACATACTAATAATACAAGTCCCGAAGTGGCAAAAAAAACAAATATCTTTCTACGTATTCTTGTTATCGCAATCATTCTTATTGTGCTATTTTTTATCAGTATTGGTATCGTAAGATTCATTCCAAAAGCACTCTCTTCTCTTGCATCCGTTAACGTTACCTCTCTCTTCAAAAGTAATCCGAAACTCCAAGTAACACTCGACAAGAAAGAAGTCGCTGATGGAGATTCATTTATAATTTCTTGGAAAAATAATACTGAAGATAAAGCCGGCTCTTACACTTTCGGATTTAAGTGTATAGAAGGAATTAAAATTTCTTATATTTCAGAAAGAGGCGAACGGCCAGTAATCTGCGAATCAACTTTTCCACTTCCAAATAATACTTCGTCTTACACTTTTAAAGCCAACTCATCTCTACGAGAAACAACAACTCTCCCGCTTAATATTAGTTTGTGGGATGATAATACAGAGACACTCAAACTCTCTGAGTCTATTTCTTTAAATATACTAAAAGGAAGTAATACAACAAACCAAGCATCTACGAACACCTCTTCTGATGATATCGACCGAGATACTAATACAGACAGAGAACCAACTAAAACTACAACCATAGACCTTACGACTGACAACAAGGCTGATACTGATACGAGTTACTTCCCAGAAAAAAGTACTCCTGACATACAAGTGCGACTTGTAAAAGTGGGAATCGTTGATAAAAACAATAATTTTACTGAAACAAAAACAATCAGCACAAACGATAAAGTACTTATTACCTTTGTAGTATCTAATGAAGGAACAGCACCCACAGGACCATGGAAGCTAAAAACCCTCCTCCCAACAACTGTTGCAAGTGATAGAAATTATATTTCTAAAACACAGCCCTCACTTAAACCAGGAGACAGTTTTGAGATGAATCTTGCCTTTGATTCATTTGACCCAAGCGCAAATAAAATTGTGATCGAGGCGCAAAGTTCTACAGACACAAACACAATTAACAACAAAATCGAAACAACCCTCGTCGGCGACGGAAGTGTCACTTCGGGGACAGCAGATCTCGAAGTAAAAATTACTTCTGTTGGAGTTATGGATAGGGAAACAAACCGATTCTCTGCTTCAAATAATTTTTATAGTGATGATAAAATTGCTATAAAATTTGAAGTGACAAATACAGGAGGGAAAGCAACAGGAGCATGGTCTTTCAAAGCGCTTTTCCCTTCAAGTGGTGAAGACCACCTCGACTCTGCAAGTCAGTCCTCTCTCAAACCAGGAGCGAAGGTAACTTTCACACTTGGATTCGATAATCCAAAAAGTGGCAACCAAAACATAAGTATCAATGTCGATAATCAAAATAGGATCTCTGAAGAAAACGAAAACAACAACTATACAGAAAGGTCAATCTACATAAACCCTTAAGGAGTTAAAAGTAACTAGTTATGAGTTATTAGTATAGAAAAACCCGAAATTTTCATTTCGGGTTTTTCTTTTCTCTTAACACTCTGTTTTACTCTCTATTTGAATCCAACCATTCAGCCTGATTCCACATTACCGGCATCGCTCCAACTTCTTTGATTTGATATTTTGGATTATCAACCTGAGCCAAAACAATAAATCGTTTTCCGAAAAGCATTTGTCTTCTTGAATTATTTGAAAAAATATCAAGTAATATATGAACTTGTTCTGCATCTAAACTATCTAAATGTCTGAATATTACAATTTGTCCAACATTTAGTATTTCTAAATCTAATAAACAGTCACTAAGAGCATCAAAATTTTCACCATAGTAGTCTGGAAAATTAAGTTTCTGCTTTAATTGTTTATGCATTTCTTTTTCATCAGTCCAAGTTTTACAGTCGAAATCAACCAAAGAGTAATTTTCTTCCGCTAACCACTCTAAATCCTTTTCTAAAACTTCTTTTTTCCAGTACAAACTTGTCCAACCGTTTTGTAAAATTGACCAGTCAAGTCGTTGCTGCTCACCAGGAATATCTTGAAATATTGTCATCTTTTCTATTACTATTAACTCATAACTAAAACCTCTTAACTATCGGAGTACTCCTCCCCACTCAACCACGCTAAATCCTTTTCGCTCTCGCTTTGGTATTTTATAACCTTCGACAATAATTGGTTCCTCGAGGCCCCTATAATCCATAAGTACACGGATAATCGAGTCTGGTTTTGGTGTGACATGAAGTGGCGCAAGTTCGTCCATTTTTTTATTATCATAAAAACTAATAAAATAATATGGATACTCCGTCATCTTTGGAAGCCAAAATTCTTTAAAGTCATCGATCTCTTTTTGTATCAATCCGTAATCCGAAAGTGCCCTATTTAGGAAACTCTCTACTTTTTCTTTTTCTACGACGAAACCTTTTTCAGGACTTTCATAAATTCCCCCTTTCCCTTCCCAAAAAAGATACGGGTAAGTTTTTCCATCTTTCTTGTTGGTGATTACACTCCCCGGAGTTGCACTCACACTCCACCCGCTTTCATACAGTGGTTCGGTATAAGAAAATCCACCTTGAGGAAATACTTTTACTTCAACATCCGTTACCTTTTCTGGATACAAGTAGATAACCGGCTTTTCACACTCCGCTTGAGGTAAAAACTTTTCGTTTTCAAATTTTATTAATCTTCCAAATTGATCTCGCCAGAAAAATAAAGGTAATTTCTTAACAA
>JANMMK010000010.1:0-5850 GCA_031373235.1 bacterium
AAAGTAATCATTTTTTCTTTACCCTCATTGTCAGTGACCGAGACTTTATAAGCACTCATTCGCTGGGTGATGCCGCCAGCTTCTTTTTCTACGATATTAGTCTTTCTAATATAGTCGAGCAGGGTTGATTTACCATGGTCAATATGACCCATAACGGCAACAACTGGTGGTCTGATTGTAGTAGTGTGTTCTTTCATTAGTTTTTCTTAGAAGAAGTGAGTACTTCAGTTTCTTCAGGTGTAAGCACTATTTTTGAAGTAAAAGCCTCAATGGGCTTAGCGAATAGGCTCACTCTATCTTGTCCATAGTAGAGACCAGACAATAGCACGCCATCACCCTTTTCATCAAGGAGTGAGAGGGAAAAGCTTTGGTTGCCATTTGAACCAATGCCGGTAAAAGGAGTGAATCGAGTCAGTTGCACTTTCTTAACACTATTTTCTATTCTAGTATCTATCTTTGATAATCTGGCAAGAACCTCTTTTTCAAAATTCCTGAGATCAGATAAGTTTTTTTTTGTTTCCTTAAAACTTTCAGGAATATTTTCTGCTTCACCAACCAAAAGAGATGTGAATTTTTTGTGGAGATAAAAAGCGTGGAGCAGTAGAATGAGCACAATTACTACAAGAGAGAGCAAGAGTGTTTCAAAGAGAAAAGTATTTTGAGAAAAATTGAACATGAGGAGGATTATACATCATCTTTAAGGTATAAAAAAGAGGAGGAGTTTTTGCGAATTGTTTTTATATAAAACAAATATTTTATATTGTCAATAAAGGTGTTTTCTGTTATGCTCTCAATATCATGCAAGTCAAAGTCAACAAAAATAAACAAAGAAAAGCTACCTACCTTGATTACGTCTCCGCTACACCAATAGATCCTCGGGTAAAAGCGCATTATATAAAACTTCTTTCTCTCGATGCGAATCCTTATTCAGTGTATGAGAAAGGCGTGAAAGCTTTTGGCATCATAAAGGATGCCAAAAAGACTATTGCCGGAGTGTTGTCCTGTAGTGCTGGTGAGGTTGTTTGTACTTCAGGGGGTACGGAGGCCAATAACTTGGCTGTCATTGGTTTGTGGCGAGGTATTAAAGACGTGCTTCAAAAAAAATCAACACAACTTCATGTTGTTACGAGTACCGTTGAACATAAGTCAGTACTCGAGCCAATTGCATTTCTTGAGAGAGAAGGAGTTCTGGTCACGAGGTTACGGCCAGAAAAAGACGGAACAATCAGTCCGGAAAAGCTAAAAGAAGCCCTTACCGACAAAACTTTTTTGGTTTCGCTTATGTATGCAAATAACGAAGTGGGGTCTATAAATAATATTAGGGAGTTGGCCAAGGTAGTAAGACAACACAGAAAGAAAAAAACTTCCAGCGTTCACGAACCTGCTTGGCCTGTCGGTAAGCTTTCAACTAAAAACTTTCCCTACTTTCACACCGATGCATGTCAGTCTGTAAGCACGCTTCCGCTTGAAGTGCCTTCTTTAGGAGTAGATCTTCTTACTTTAAATAGTGCCAAAACATACGCTCCGTCAGGGGTTGGGGTTTTATTTGTAAAAAAGAATACACCCTTAGCACCAATTATGTTTGGCGGAGGACAGGAAGCGGGTCTACGCAGTGGAAGAGAAAACCCTGCACTCATTTCTGCTTTTGCTTACGGACTTTCTATTTGTGCTAAAGAAAGAGTAAAAGAACACGAGAGGCTGTCAAAGTTAAAAACATATTTTATTTTAAAAATAAAAAAAATATTTCCGAATGTCAGTATTAATGCTGGTGAAGGAGGTCTTTCTTATGTGGTTTCTATTTGTATTAAAGGTTTGGATGCAGAGCTCGCAGTATTTCAAATGGATCACGAAGGTTTCCAAATTTCACAAGCAAGTACTTGCATGAATACTTCTACTTATTCTTATTCGTATGTGGTGAAAGAAATTTCGGAAAATGCATCTTGTGAAACTGAGAGCCTCCGATTTAGTTTTGGTAGGTGGACAGTAAAAAAAGATATAGATAATTGTCTAAAAGCATTAAAAAAGATACAATTACTACAAGGTATATAGAAAAAATTCTTGCAATATATGGATAATTTAAACAAACAACAAGTCATTCTTTTGGCAATGCTCGTAAGTTTTATCACGGCTGTTTCAACGGGTATTACTACCGTGTCACTCATGGATAAGTCAGAAGATGGTGTACCACAAACTATTTATAGGGTGGTAGAAAAAACTATTGAAAAGGTTATTGAGCCGTCTAAACCAGAAATAAAAATTATAGAAAAAGAAGCTCCGAAACAAACAGTGCTTAGTGTCGCCGATATTGCAGAAAAAGCTAGTGTTAGTTTTGTTCGGGTCTATGAGCAGGCACGAGGTGCGGAGACCTTAGAATTCAAGGCTACTGGACTAGTCATTGGAGATCAGGGAAAGGTTTTGGTGCCAGACATCATAGAGCCGATTCCAAGTGCGAGTTACTTTATTTCTAAAGAAGAAGGTAAATTTATTCCTGTGACGTTTGATCGGAAAGGAATTACTGGTGAATTGGTGACGTTTATTCCAAATTACCCAGAAGGTGTTAAACCATTTATTCCGTATCCAATTTCTCAAGTAAAAGATATTAAAATCGGAGTAAGTGTTATTGCGCTTGGAGGAAAAGAAAAAAATAATGTTGTCTCAACTGGTATCGTTAAGGAACAAGAAGAGCTTGAAGCAGGAAAAGGAATAAACATAATCATTACCGATATTAACCCTTCTGATTCTTCACTTGCATGGACACTCTTCGGAACTGACGGCAAACTCATTGGGTTTTATCTTGCTAGAGGGGGGGAAGGTTCGGGCGCAAAGTATGTTGACGCTTTGAAAGTTGCGGGAGAATTGGTTGAAGTAGTAAAATAGTCTTATAAGTTATTCGAGAACTTACCAGACTGTTATACGAGGAAAAAAGCAGAAGTTATTTCTAACAACACAAATATATGCCACCATTTGGAAATTTCACCACAAAAGCAAAAGAAGCGATACGAAAAGCACATGAACTTGCTATAGAGCGAGGACAAAACCATGTGAACCCTTTACACTTGCTCGCTTCACTCCTTTTGCAAGAAGAAAGTCAGGTGCTTTCAATTTTGGAGCGACTTGAGGTAGACACAGTGCTTCTTACTGACTCACTTCTCGATGCTATAGAAGGGAATGATGCCGGACAGGTACTTTCTGCTTCATATCAAATTTACTTAACTCCAGAATTAGCTTCTATTATTGAAGTTTCAGGGAAAGTAGCGGCATCACTTAAGGATGAGTTTATTGGTACAGAACATTTACTCATTGCAATCTGCGATATACAAAGTTCTGCCAAAGAAATGTTCCAACGATTTAAAATCTCTCGGGAAGCTATTATTCGGGTGGTGTCAGAAATCAAAGAAGGAAAAGGTGCCACTGAATCACAGGGTCCAAAGAAGTTTAAAGCACTTGGAAAATTTACCAGAAACCTTACTCGTCTTGCTAGAGAAAACAAACTTGATCCTGTGATTGGACGAGATACTGAAATTTCCCGAGTAATCCAAATTCTTTCAAGAAGAACTAAAAACAATCCGATTTTGATTGGAGAGGCAGGGGTTGGAAAAACAGCTATTATCGAAGGGCTTGCAGGAAGGATTGCTACAGGAGATGTGCCTGAGAGTCTGAAAGATAAAGAGTTGGTTTCTCTTGATATGGGATCTTTGGTTGCAGGAACAAAATACAGAGGAGAGTTTGAAGAGAGATTAAAAAATATAATCAAAGATATAGAGCGGTCTGAAGGAAAGATAATTCTCTTTATCGATGAGATTCATACTATTGTCGGTGCTGGAGCTGCAGAAGGGTCTCTTGATGCTTCAAACATGTTAAAGCCAGCACTTGCAAGGGGTGAGCTTCGGGCTGTTGGTGCAACAACTCTTCGGGAGTATCAAAAACACATAGAAAAAGATCCTGCGCTTACAAGAAGGTTCCAGCCGGTAACGGTTGCCGAGCCTTCAGTTGAAGACACGATTGCAATTCTTCGAGGGCTTAAAGATAAATATGAGCTTTATCACGGAGTGCGTATTACTGATGAGTCTATTTTATCTGCAGTAAATTTGTCTTCACGCTATATCACAGAGAGGTTTTTACCAGATAAAGCAGTTGATCTTATTGATGAGGCTGCGTCACACCTTAAAATCGAACTTGAAAATAAACCCCAAGCACTCGATGATGCCCACAGAAAAATAATGCGTCTTGAAATCGAAAAAGAAGCGCTCAAAAATGAAATAGAAGACAAAAGTGCTAAAGTGCGGGTAAAAGAAATTGATCAAGCAATCGCAGACCTCAAGGAACAAACAAGTGAACTTGAAATCAAATGGAAAAACGAAAAAGAAATACTTACAGAAATTAAAGCTGTCAAAAAAGAACTTGAACATTTGAGACTCGAAGCTGAAGGTGCAGAAGCGAGAGCTGACCTTTCTAAAGCTGCGGAAATAAGATACGGTAAAATTCCTGCGCTCACTAAAGAGTTGGATTCAAAAAATAAAAAGTTAAAGAAGTTGCAAGTCTCAAGAAGAATCTTGAAGGAAGAGGTTACTGCTAATGATATCGCTCTTGTCGTTTCAAAGTGGACGGGCGTGCCTGTGACTCGAATGCTCGAAGAGGAAGCAAAGAAACTTTCTCGAATAGAAGAAGAACTCGGGGCGCGAGTAGTGGGACAAGTGGAAGCAGTAAAGAAGATTTCTGACACTATCAAGCGTTCTCGAGCCGGTATTTCTGATCCAAATAGACCAATTGGTTCATTCCTTTTTCTTGGTCCAACAGGAGTTGGAAAAACAGAACTGACTAAGGCTCTTGCAGAGTTCTTGTTTGACGATGACAAGGCACTGGTGCGAGTAGATATGTCTGAATTTATGGAAAAACATGCGGTGTCTAAGATAATTGGTGCGCCTCCAGGATACGTTGGGCATGAAGAGGGTGGAAACCTTACTGACACGATTCGCCATCGACCTTATTCAGTGGTGCTCTTTGATGAAGTAGAAAAAGCTCATCCAGAAGTCTTTAATATTTTGCTCCAAGTGCTTGATAACGGAAAATTAACTGACGCCAAAGGGAGAACTGTGAACTTCAAAAATACAGTTATTATTTTGACCTCAAACATCGGTTCAAACTTTATTGACCGAATGCAGAAGTTTGGATTTTCTACAGGAGAAAAAGACCAAGAAAATTATACTGACGCAAAAGGAAAGGTGATGGATGCACTTAAGGATTATTTCAGACCAGAGTTTCTAAACAGACTTGATGACATTGTACTCTTCGATATTCTTTCTCCTGAAGTGATTAGAAAAGTTGTCGATATACAGGTTGACTTGGTTCGTGAACGATTAAAAACAAAAGACATTGAACTTGAGCTATCAAAAGATGCGTATGACTTGCTTGCAAAAGAAGGCTATAGCCCACAATACGGTGCAAGACCACTTCGAAGGCTTATTCAAAACAAAATTCTTAATCCAGTGGCACACCTTATTATTACCGAGGGAATTAAAAAAGGCGGAAGTGTATTAGTGTCTGTAAAAAACAATGAGCTTTCTTTTGAAGTTAAAAAAGGAAAAAAAGGAAGTTTTATTGGTGAAGAATTTTTTGGCCCAATCTCTAGGGTTAAGAAGGAAGAAGTTTCAAAATAACGAATCAAAAAATGGTTGTAAGCAGACTACTACTCTGTTAGTATTAACTAATGTTAAAAAGTAAAGAAAAAGGTGATATTGCAGTTGGAAACGCTATACGTTACTTTATTTCTAATGGTTACGAAGTTTGTTTGCCTATTGGTGATAAAAGAGATTATGACTTGGTTGTTGAAAAAGGTGGTTTGTTAAGTAG
>JANMMK010000069.1:0-5531 GCA_031373235.1 bacterium
TCGCTTTCGAGCCGAAACTTCAGATTTTTGAGGTAAAAGACGAGTTGGAGATTTCTTGATATCTAAAGATCTTAAGAAATCGAGACGATGTTTTTTAACCAAAAATCTGAAGTTGCAGAGCCGGAATGGAATTTTGAAAGAGGTCCAAAAAGAATATTTTTTTAGATATTTAGTGTTATAATCTTTGGCACTTATGGATAAAGAAACAAAACCCAAAAATCTTGACCTTTTTATCGAGGGAGGCAAAAAACTCAAAGGATCAATTGAAATAAAAAAATCAAAAAATGCTGCAGTTGCCCTTTTGTGTGCATCACTATTAAACAAAGGCACAACAACGTTAAAAAAAGTTCCTAAGATAGAAGAAGTCTTTCGTATTATTGAAGTATTTGAAAGTATTGGAGTAAGTGTTCTCTGGAAAGATAGCGACCTTACTATTACCCCTCGAAAAATAGACCTCAAAAAAATAAATATCGAATCTGCCAAAAAGACTCGCACCATTATCATGATGATTGGCCCGCTTATTCACCACTTCAAAAAATTTTCTCTTCCTTATGCCGGCGGATGTAAACTTGGAGAACGAATTGTTAGTCCTCACTTCTACGCCCTAGAAAACTTTGGTGTCTCTATCGAAACAAAAAAAGATAACTACGAAATAAAACACCATGGCCTTGAAGCAAAAGAATTTGTTTTGTACGAAATGGGAGACACAGTGACAGAAAATGCCATACTCGCAGCTTCCCTCATTCCCGGTATTTCAAAAATTAAATTTGCTTCCTCAAATTATATGGTGAGAGACCTTTGTCACTTTCTTACTCTCTTAGGAGTAAAGATCGATGGTATCGGAACTTCTACCCTAACTATTTATGGTAAAAAAGAAATTAAAGAAGATGTGACATTCGAAATGAGTGAAGACCCTATTGAGGCAATGTTTTTTATTTCCTCTGCGATCGTGACAAACTCAAGTATTACTATACAAAAATGCCCCATCGACTTTCTTGAACTTGAACTTCTAAAACTTGAGAAAATGGGCTTTATATACGAAATAGTAAAAAAATATAAAGGAGAAAATGGTTTTGTAAATTTAGTTGATATAAAGACAAGTCCTTCAACACTCACTGCACTCAAAGAAAAAATCCATCCACTTACTTATCCTGGCATCAACATAGACAACCTACCTTTCTTTGCAATCATTGCAACACAAGCGACCGGCGAGACACTCATTCATGACTGGGTCTATGAAAATCGTGCAATCTACTACACCGAACTAGAGAAGCTTGGGGCGAATGTAAAACTTGCAGACCCCCATAGAGTATTTATTACTGGTAAAACAGAACTAAAGCCCGCGGACATGATCACTCCTCCAGCTCTTAGACCTGCAGCAATCATTCTTATTGGTATGCTTGGCGCAAAAGGAAAATCAGTACTTCGAAATGTATATTCTATAAACAGAGGTTATGAAGACTTAGCTCTCAGGCTGAAAACACTAGGCGCTTCTATCGAAGTGTCTCTCTAGTGTCTTCTGGCGTTAATCCATGAGAAAATAAGTGCATGTACCTCATCACGGTTATACCTATAACAAAAGGAGTCGGCAAAGAAACTTTATCCTACTTTTCTAAACACAATGTAACACTAGGAGTTGTTATCTCTGTGCCAATCCGCTCCAAAGAAGTAAAAGCGGTTGTTATTTCTGTGCTACCCGCAGAGGCAATCAAAGGTGAGATAAAAGAGTTGACGTTTTCACTAAAAAAAATTTCATCTCCCTTAGAAACAACACTCTTCCCAGATTTTGTTATACAAAGCGCCAAAGAAACTGCTGATTATCACGCCACTACCATTGGAGACATTCTCCAAAGTATTGTACCTACCAATTTTTTATCTCTCCAAAACGGAGTGGCCTCTAAAGAAAAAATAGAGCGAAATACATTCGAAGAGATGGCACTCCAACTATCAAACCAAGAAAGAATTGATATGTATAAAAGTATTATCAGAGAATCCTTTGCAAAAAAAGAATCTGTATTTTTAGTCTTACCTACCGAAGACAATATAGAAATGCACTATCAAGAATTATCTAAAGGAATAGAAAAATATGTATACAAACCTCAGTTATGCAAAACAATATCTTCACTTACAAGTGCCATAGAGAAGCTCTCCCTAGAAACTCACCCAGTGGTCATAATTGGTACCCACAAAGCATCCGTATTTCTACCAATATCCACCAAAACAATACTTGTCGAAGAAGAATCCTCTCGTCATTACAAAGGCATAAAAAGACCATTCCTTAATGCAAAGACATACCTAAAAATACTTGCAAAATCTCTTCAGGCAAAAATCATATACAGCGATGAACTCTTATCAATCGAAACATACGGTAAAGTGACAACGGGAATGATACATGAATACACCAGACTGACACACAAAATAAATAAACCGATAAACACACTAGTTGTTGAACAAAAAAAAGACCAAGGAGCATATAACTTACTCTCAAAAGAACTAGAAGAAATGATTGCGTTTAATGAACAAAAAAAGAGTCACATGTTTTTATTTGTTCCTCGTCGAGGACTTGCCCTTCAAACAATTTGCCTTGATTGCGGTAAAACAATATTTTGTGAATCATGTGAAGCACCGCTCGTGCTTCACGAACACAAGAAAGGAAGAATGTTCATGTGTCATCATTGTGGATACAAAAAAAATGTTGATGTACTCTGCACTACCTGCGGAGGCTGGAATTTAAAAGGATACGGAGTCGGAAGTGGAGTAGTAAAAGAAACTATCGAAGCACTGACTGGGAAAACTCCACTCCTTCTTGATAAAGAACATACGAGTACAAAAAAACAAGAGACAGTAATTCTTAAAAAGTTTGAAACAGAAGGAGGAATATTGATTGGTGGTGAGCGAGCACTTAGTTTACTTAAAGAAAACTCTGTTGCCTATGGAGTGTTAGTGTCTTTTGACGCACTCCTTTCACTCCCCGACTTTCGTGTCGAGGAAAAAATAATGCACCTTATGACTGACCTAAAAAAGAAAGTAACCACCTGTCTTTTACTACAAACTAAAGACAAAACACAAGACATTATTGAATTAGGATTAGGAGGAGAAGTGGGAAATTTTCAGAAAAGAGAGCTCGCACTTCGAAAAAAATTTGGCTACCCACCAGAAAAAATACTAATAAAAATAAGTATCACTGAAGAAAAAGAAAAAGCAAAAAAGCTTTCTTCGTTTGTTATGGATATACTCAAAGACTACGCACCAATGCTTTTTCCTGCTTTTATAAAAAGTATAAAAGGAAAGACTGTTGCACACATACTCTTAAAAGTTGACCCCGCAAAGTATCCCAACGAAACATTAAAAAATAAACTCCTCTCACTTCCGCCAAGCGTTGCGGTAAATGTGTCTCCGCAAAGCTTGCTCTAAACTAAAAAATATGGTTTAGTTTGGTAAATATGGCAACCGAACCTTCTAGCAAGAAAACTCGAAAGAAACCCGCAAAAACAACTCAGCCAGACATCTTCAAAAAGAAACATCGTTACGGGACACTAGTGCGCGTCATCTTACTAAATGGAACAAGTAAGCTTGCTTACTGTTCTGGTGTCCAAAAAGGAGATATGGCCTGTAGTGTATCCCTTGAATTACCAGATAAGATGCGACTTACTGGCGTGGATTCAGACAATGTTTGGGACCACGTAACTTACGAAGGCACCGAAAAGGTGGATAAGGAAGAAGCATCAAAACACTTCGGAAGTAAAGCAGTGAATATGCCAAAAGAAAACTGGCCAAATCGACTTCCCAAAGTTCGGCACATCTTTCGAGTTGTCTCCCCCACCACCTAAGAGCAAGTGCTCCGAGGTGATTTTTTTTACAAAATTGCTACTATATAAATATGACCCTTCCTTCAATCATCCAAAAAGAAAACCCAACTTTACGACTCAAAGCAAAAGAGGTGTCTTTGTCTTTTTTGCAAACAAAAGAATTTCAAAAAATAATCAGTGACATGAAAAAAGCTCTGCATGCACAGAAAGATGGTGTTGCTATCGCTGCTCCACAGATTAATGTATCACTTCGTGTTTTCATCGTTGCAGGAAAAGTCTTTGACATGATTCAAGGAAATTTTGAAGAAGGTATGAAAGCGACTTACCCAGATCTTGTTTGTATCAATCCTGTTATTACCAAACTTTCAAAAACAAAAAAAGAAATGGAAGAAGGATGTCTTTCAGTAAGGTGGAAATATGGAAAAATAAAAAGAAGTGTAAAAGCAACTGTAACCGCACATAACGAAAAAGGCGAAAAATTTACTCGTGGTGGCTCTGGACTTTTAGCACAAATATTCCAGCATGAGACCGATCACCTTGATGGCATACTCTTTATCGACAACGCAAAAGAAATTGTAGATTTACCTCCGGAGAAAAATTCTAGAGCTTAGTTTTATATAAAAAATCCCACTCCACGCTTTGTAAAATGGGGCGGAGGTCTAGGACCAAGATCAAAGTCAACCTTTACATAGGTCTGTCCTTTGTGCAAAGGACAGACCTATGTAAGTAGATTTACCTCCGGAGAAAAAAACTAACTTTCTTTTTTTATAGCATTAAGCTGTTTGTTTAATTTCCAAGCATTCCCATGCTTCAAAAGTCCTAGATATGAGCTTTTATTTTCCTCACTAAAGTTTCTCACTATCCTCCTCTCCGTCGTAGTCCGAAGCACTCGATGATTAGGAAAATGTACCCACCCCAAAAAATCCACTCCGGAGGCAAGAGTTTCAATAAACACCTTACCGGGATGCAAATTTAGTTTTAAATTTTCTTCTAAAAAATCTCCGATTCTTCTCGTCAACTCAAGTAAATAATCTTTGTCTTGCGAGATAATAACAAAGTCATCAGCATAACGAATATAATATTTCACTTTCATCACTTGTTTCATCCACTGATCGAATTCATTCATGTAAATATTGACGAGGAGTTGAGAGGTAAGATTGCCGAGCGGTAGACCAGTTTTATCCTTACCAGAATTAAAGCTTGAAATAACCTGACCAAGAAGCCAGAGAGTATCTTTATCTTGAATGTGTTTTCCTAAAATCTTTAGAAGAATACCTTGGTCTATAGAGGCAAAAAACTTACGAATGTCACACTTAAGAACAAAGCATTTTTTTGTATTATTTTTTGATACTTTGTTTGCAAAATGTTTGAAACGAATAATTGCTTTATGTGTTCCCTTTCCCATACGACAAGAAAAAGAATCTGCGATGAATTTCTTGTCGAAGAATGGATACAATATCCTGTATATCGCATGGTGAAGCAATCTGTCCCTGACACTCGCTTTGTGAATGTTGCGGGGCTTTGGGTCAGAGATATTAAATGCCTTGTATCCACCATGTATGTATGTTTTCTGTTTTAAGTCATTATGTAAAGTAAGGATATTGTCCATAAGTCTAAGTAAAAATTCTTGGACATCCCCCTTGTTCCGTTTACCCCTCAAAAATTCCTTCCACGCAAGAAGTAAATTTTCAATAGAAGTGATATCTTGATAGTTATGAGTAT
>JANMMK010000070.1:0-16162 GCA_031373235.1 bacterium
ACCATAATAATATCTGGGTCTTGTCGGAGGGTTGTTCGAAGTCCGTTAGCAAATGTGTAATCAATTTCTGGTCGAATCTGTGACTGACTCATTCCTTCGACGTTATACTCAACCGGGTCTTCGAGCGAAAGTACGTTATTCGATTCTCTATCTAATTCAGAAAGCATCGAATATAGAGTAGTGGTTTTTCCAGATCCTGTTGGTCCAGAAATAAGCACAAGTCCGTAAGGTTTTCTGATTGCCTCATTAATAAGGGCTAGGTCACGGTCTGAAAAACCTATCTCACTTAATTTTTTAACACCTTTAGCTTGATCAAGAATTCTCATCACCACTTTTTCTCCGTAGTAAGTTGGAAACGTAGAAACTCGAAAGTCGATTTTTCGTCCATCTATACGAGCAGAAAAACGTCCGTCTTGTGGTTTTCGCTTCTCGTCCAACTTCATATCAGAAATAATTTTGATTCTTGCTACAACAGCGTTTAATACTTTAATAGGTAAAATGAGCGACGTATGAAGTGCTCCATCAAGTCGAAACCGCACTCGAACCTTATCTGCAAGTGGCTCGATGTGTATGTCAGATGCATCTCCTTCAATGGCATAGCGCAAGACTGTTGCAACTATTTTCTTAACAGGAGCATCCTCGATAATATTTACTGAATTTATTTTTTTAGATACATCCTCACCGTTACTTTTAAGCTCTTCCTCTTCTTCTGAAAGATCACCATCTAATTCATCGAGTGCCCGTGTTACTTCTCCAGAAAGCCCCTTATAAGAGGCAACAGCTTTTTCAAAATCTTCGTTTGATATAAGAAATATTTTAAAAGGTAGATTTTCTTTTGAAGCGATGAAGTTGATTGCGTCTCTCGCGTCAATGTTTTCTGGATTTACTATACCAACCTCAAGTACTCCGTCAGATACTTTTAGCGGGATAATCTGATAATGCATTGCTGACTCCTCAGGAATATATTTAAGTACTTCAAAAGGAATATTAAACTTAGAGAGAGTAATACTTGGAATTTTCAAATAGTCCCCCTTCGCTTTTGCAATTTCAGCATTCGAAACTCCGTACCCGCGCAAAATCTGCTCCAAACTCTCAGGGGAAGCTTCTGTTTCTTTTTTTATTGCAGGAACATCGTTTATATCGATGACTCCTTTTTGTGCCAAGATATCAATAATTTGCATATGTTTTACCTTGTAGCTGAGGAAGTAGCGGTTACAACCTCATCTTCAAAACCAAGATTTTCTACAGAAGAAGAAACACTCGAACCAAGAGAAAGTGGCGCAAATGGATTTGGTCTTTGTTTCTCTTCTTCGACGATAATTTGTCCGTAGTTTATAAGACTTTTGTATACTTCATGAGAAAACACCTTTCCATCAAGAGAAACATCTTTTACCTTACTCAAGAGTGGTAACAAGGATGCCCCCGGAGTATTTTCTTTTTTATTTTTTGCAGTTTTGTCGAGCGGACTTGTAACAACCTCCTTTTTCATAAAGAAGTTGTATCCCAAAAAACCAACAAACACGATGACGATAATCGCGATGGGTAGTTTTGCTTTTGAGAGAACTTCTTTCATATATTATTTTTTAAGCCAGTAAGTTTTAATCGTAATGTCAAAATTATATACACCTGTATCTGTTGGTTTAAATGACAGTTTGGTCACATCCACAATACGAAGACTTGTTTCTAAGTCTTGTAAAAATTTAACAAATGTTTCGTAAGTTGCAGCAACCTTAAAAGACACACTAATAGAAGAAAGCTGATCCTTGTTAACACCTATTTGTCCTTCTTTTAGAGTTGAACCTTGTTCAATTCTTATACCTTTAAGAAGCATGCCGTACCTTTTTGCAATACCGTTTAAATCTAAAATCAGTTGTACGTTATCAATATTATCAGGAATTAACTGAACTATATTTTTTCGATCGTTTTGAGAAAAAGAATTTCTCTGTTCAATTAACTCATCTCTCTTCTTAAGAATTTTGCCGGAGTTATTTTTCGCAGTCTCGTACTCAGATTTTCTTTTGAGCAACTCTTTTACACCTTTCTCAGAAATGTCATCCGAAGTATCTCCTTTTCCTACATACAAAGGATTAGTGAAGAGGAAAAAAAGTCCTACTGATGTTGCGAATAAAATTGTAGCAATAATATTTTTCATATCTTTATTCTAGTGGTTCAACTAAAGGATCGTCTGTCGGGACTGGCTCTGGATTTTCTTCAACAACTTCATCTTTTTCTTCTGGATAAAAAGACTCTCCTGTCTTAGGAATGTTATTTTTGTACTGAAACATTTCTGGCATAACCTTTGCACTAAACTTAAAAACAACTTTTCCATTCTTATCTATATCAATATTTGCAAAAACTTGATCAGTCAAACGCTTCTCTTTTCCAAACTGTCCTGATTGATTAGCCAGTGCATTATAAGTATTTGCTAGTCCTTCAAGTTCAAGTACCCCTTTTCCGTCACTACCCACAGAAAAAGAAAAAGCAGTAAAACGAACAGACTTCAGAGTTTCTCTGCTCAAGAACTCAAAGATTGATCTAAATGAAATATGATTATCAAGTAGTCGTTTAGCATTGTCCAACCTTGCCTCCAACCTATAGAAGTCCTCAAGACTATCCTTTTCATACCGTAGGGCTTGCTCGTCTTTACTAAGAGCCTTATCTAATACTTCAATAGCTTGAACAAGATGTTTCTTCCAAGCATAAGCTCCGCCCGCAGCAGCAATACTTACTATAAAAATAATGACTGAGATAAATAGAAAAAAACTAAGCGAGCCTCTTCTTGCGAGCACGGGCTGGTCGAGAGATGTTTTTGGTATAAAAGATGTTTGAAATTTTGTTTCCATCTAGATGTAAAATAATCTTTATTCTATCTTATGTATTAAAATGCATTTTATAAACAAACCCGACCAAGCAACACTTACAGAATATATACGAAACAAATTTATCAGGTCTACTTCTCCTCTATTCTATCTCTTTTTTACCAAAGTGTGAACAAACAAAATCTGTTGAAAACATTTCGAGGTCACACTTATCACTTTCTACTCAAAATCTTGAAGTTTTCGAAGTGCCAAACCTGTCGCAACAGCAAAATCTAGCCCACCCACTTTAAGCACATCCTGAAGAAAAGCAGGTGTTTCTACTTTTCCAAACGGATCACCTATCACCACCTCTGTTTGGAAACGAGCTTTTGCCACATCATGAAAACCTTTCATGGCAATACCTCCGCCAGTCAGGTAAATTTTTCCAATAGATTTATTATGTTTCTTTTGGTAAGAGAGAATCACACTACCCGCTTCAGAAAATATATAATCAAGCGTAAGTTCAATCACTTCATAAATAACCTGCTCATCTGAGGCCGAGCCATTTCCAAGATTTCTTTTTATTTTCTCTGCTTTTTCCATTGGAATTTGTAGTCCTTGAGAAATTGAAATCGTAATATCCTGCGATCCTTTATTAATAATATGAGACTGCCTAACTATCCCTCGCTCAACAATATAAAGTTTTGTAGAGGCTGCCCCCATATCAAAGACCATGACAGGATTTACTTCTGCTTGCACCAAAGAACGAATAGCGGCAAACATTTCTATTTCAAAAAAAGAAGTGGTGAGCCCAGCACTTTTTACAATTGTCTGGTAAGTATTTAAAATTTCGTTGTGAATAGAAACCACAAGCACCTCTGTCTTCGCATTCCTTTTTGAATCCTCAATCCCCTTGGCAAAATCAAACGCCTTTTCTTCTTCATGAGGAATAATCCACCAGTCCATCGTCACCTCTGTAATTGGTACAGGGATATACTTCCTCGCTTCAATCGGTATCATTTCCTTCATCGAACGTTCATCGAGGGTTGGCACTTCAATAAGAGACACCAAGCTCGAACGAAACGGAATAGACACACCTGCATTGGCAGTCGTAACATTTGCCTCACGCATCAAGTCCTTCACCACCTCTCCGATGCGTTCAGCTGGAAGATTGGTTGCCTGTCCGATGGTAACATTTGCATATGGCCCAAGGGCAAGAGAACCGTAGGTTTTTAAAACGGCCTTGCCTTTTACCTTCGCAAGTTGGACAATTTTAATAGCCGAAGCACCTACATCAATGCCTATGACATTTGTATCTGGTTTTGCAAAAAATGTTTTAAAGGGATTGTCCATAGGAAAGATAGTAATTACAAGTAGTATAACATGCAACAAATAATTTAAAGAAGTGTATATGGGAAAAATTTTTAACTTCTATAAAAAAATATTTCTTGATTTTATCTCCGAAGAAGACCTACTCCTCCAAAGACTCGAAAAAGAACCGGAAGACTACTGGCAGACCTTCTGTCTACCCAAAGAAACACACGGCGTACTAACCTTCTTTTCTTATGAATCCCCTTCCATCAAAAAGGCTATCTGGGAAATAAAATACAAAAACAATAGCTACTTCAAAGAAATACTCGGGAGACTCGCAGGAGAAGAACTCACTAGAGAATTTGAAGATACCGTGGCGTTCTTACCAGAAGACGGACTGCTTCTCATTCCAATACCAAACCACAAAAACAAAAAGAAAGAAAAAGGATTTAATCAAAGCGAAGAGTTGTTAAAAATACTAAGCGCAAATTTTCCTCTTAAACACCAACTGTCCCTATACTTACTCCAAAAAATAAAAGATACAAAACCCCAAGCAACACTAAAAAGAACCGAGCGACTACAAAACATGAAAAACGCTTTTGCTGTTTTAAAACCAGAAGTAGTGAAGAACAAAGTGATTATTTTGTTTGATGATGTGGTTACCACAGGAAGCACTCTCCATGAAGCAAAAAGAATACTGGTGGAATCTGGAGCAAAAGAAGTGCACATGGTTGCGTTAAGTCGTGGAGGATAAAGACACTTGTATTTTACTCTGCGAGGAGTAGAGTTTAGGAAAATACACCTCATGAAACTACTTACCATCCTTGTCCTTCCTCAAGCTCTTCTCAAACTTAGAGATGCTCTCATAGTGCTCAACATACCAGGCGTTACCACCACCGAATTAAGAGTCAGGAACACCTGCCATAAATGCCACACTTGCTCGAAAGACAACTGGCACCTCATGATTCAATTTGAAGTCGCAGTCACCGACGACCTCGTGGATCAAGTAAAACAATGTGTCTTCGATGTTGTTGGCAGAACCGGAAAAGATTCTGGTGAACAAATGGTGATATCACCAATCGAAGAAGTCATCCGAGTTCGAACAGGAGAACATGGAGAAGGTGCACTTTAATCACGGGAAGCAACGACTTCTCGATTTTTTTATACAAAAACATCCTTAAAACAACTTACTTCTGGGCTGAAATAATAATTGCTTTTATTTTTTCATGTACAAAATCAGCATCCAAAATCCTACGAAGTGCGTTAAGCTGTTTTGGTAAGACAGATTGCCCGCAAAGTTCTTTTACTTTCTCTATAACCTTACTCATATCTTTGAATGAAACCACCATGTTTGAAAGCCCAGCCTTTCTTAACACCTCGGCACAACCCATTTGATCACTCACTAATACTGGAACCCCCATACACACCGCTTCCATCGGGACATTACCAAAGGTCTCAAACACCGACGGACAAATAATCAGTCCTTGCGCGACATAAAATCTTTTTAACCCTCCAGTATCCATCGATGGGAACACACTAATACTACTTGGCATCCCCTTTATATTTTCCTTATCAACATTGGTTACAAAGTTACATTCGTGCTCCCATTTTTCTTTTTTTAATATTTTATGGATATCGAAAAGTGCTTTAAAATTTTTAATTGGAGTATATCTACCCACAGAAGCCAAACTTCTCCCGACAGAATAGTTCACTGCGGTTTCTTCTAAGTATTCTCTCGTCACAGGATTAGGAATAACATAGGCATGGGGAACTTTTTTCTTTGTCACAAATTCTTCGACAACTTTTTGACAAAGCGATGAAGGAAAGATAATTTTATCCGCTCTTTTTATAATACTATTTTCTAGCTCTGTATATATTTTTCTCTCTTCGGGTTTGTAATGCTCTACTTCTTTTGTAAGCACTCCTGAGTACCAGAGTACTATTGGCACCTTAGCTTTCATGGCGGCGATAGATAATATCCACGGAATATAATATGTGCCACTAATAACAAAAGCGTCTGGCTTGTTTTCTTTTAAAATATCCACCACCATCTCGATGACTTCCCTGTACTCCACTTCTAACTGCTTTAGAGATTTTCCTTCTTTAATCAGATTTCTAAAATTAATATCGTGAATACTTATAATATTATGGTCAAATAAAAGTGGATCAAGTTTTCGATAAATAGTAGAGCCTTTTGTGTATCGATTACTATTGAGTTCTATACCAAAAGTTTGGATATTATTTTTATAGAGATATTTAATGAGATTTAGGTTTGAGGTTGTAATGCCACCAACAGATTCCCGAGAGAGGTTGATTGCGATTTTCATTGAAAAATGATACCACAGAATTTAAATAATTTCAATATTAGGTGGTGACATGCTACCCAAATGGAGAAAATAAATAGGAAATGATAAAATGTAGTTATTAATAATAGCCCTCAAATTATGGCGACAATCAATCCATACATAAACTTCAATGGAAATGCAGGAGAAGCATTTACATTTTACAAATCAGTATTTGGTGGAGAATTTACAAGAGTTGCTCGTTTCAAAGACATGGCAAGCCCTGAATTCCAAGTAGCCGAAAATGAAGCAAACAAAATAATGCACATTTGTCTACCTATTGGCAAAAATCTTTTAATGGGCAATGATGTTCCGGAAAGTATGGGACGCACCAATGAAAACGAAAACCGAAGTAAAATTTCAATAAATTGTGAAAGTAAAATTGAGGCAGACCAACTATTCAATGGGCTTTCTGCAGGAGGAAACATTGAATTCCCTATTGGGGACAGCCCTTGGGGTTCTTACTTCGGTATGTTTAGAGACAAGTATGGTATTGAATGGATGGTGGATTTTAACCCTAATGAATAAAGTATGAAAAAACAAATTTATATAAATTTAATCGTTAAAGATTTAAAAAAAGCGACTACTTTTTATGAAGCAATAGGCTGTACTAAGAACCCCATGTTCAGTAACGAAACGGCCAGTGCCTTGGTATGGAGCGACGAGATATCTTTTATGTTACTTACAGAACAATTTGCCCTCAACTTTAACGACGGTAAAGAGGTAGCTGATCAGAAAAAAACTGTTGGGGCTTTTTATGCACTGAGCCTGGAATCAAAGGAGGCAGTAGATGAGTTTTGTGCAAAAGCAAAAAGTGCTGGAGGTAGAGTGTATGTTAATAAATTTAATCAAGAGATGGCAACGGACTTTATGTATACATTTGAAGTTGAGGACCCTGATGGATATATTTTAGAGCCATCTTTTATGGATGTATCTAAATTTCCCAAAAACTAACAATACAAAATCATGCAAAAAACCACTGCCACAAGCATATCAGAGTACAACAAATTGCAAACAAAAAATGTAAGAGAGGTTTGTAATTTTCTAGAATTGAATATCAATAAGGGTTTAAAGAAAAGTGAACCTAAAATCTGGCATGGTAGTCCCATGTGGTTTTTAGATGGAAACCCTATTGTTTCGTACTCAGTGCGAAAGAATTGCAGTGTTTCTCTGATGTTTTTTAGTGGACAAAGTTTTGATGAAGCAGATCTAAAAGCTCTGGGTAAATTTAAGGCGGCAGAAATACTTTATACAGAAGTAAAAGAGATCAAGGTAACTCACCTGAAAAAGTGGCTTAAGAAAGCAAAAGAGATTCAGTGGGATTATAAAAATATAGTAAAAAGAAAAGGAGTATTGAAAAAGATATCCATGTAAAATATGAATAACTTAGATACTCACAATCAGCGTATTAAGAATATGGTCTTTGCATCAATCTATCCCCTATATCTAGTAAAGGTGGAAAAGAAAGGTAGGACAAAAAAAGAGTTGGATCAGGTAATAAAGTGGTTAACTGGTTTTGATAACAGAACCCTGCAAAAGCTTGTAAAAGAAAAAGTTACTTTCGATGATTTTTTTCAGAAAGCAAAATTAAATAAAAACGCTTATCTAATAACTGGAATGATATGCGGATATCGCATAGAGGACATCCAAAATCCTTTAACTCAAAAAGTTAGATACTTGGATAAATTAGTAGATGAATTGGCTAAAGGTCGCAAGATGGAAAAGATTTTGCGAGTTGAGTAATGCTGTAGTAGTAAAACAAAAAGAACGACAACAGTCGTTCTTTTTTTTGCAACACTGAGGTTTGTAGGTCACACTTGATACATAGGAAATAGGTTGACTCCGATACTTAGTTCTCTTGGCGGAGGATGTGAGATTCGTCCGTGAATAAATTTTTACCGTCGTAAAAATTTTTCTGGACACCAGCTCGTCTGTTTCTTTTGTAAAAGAAACATGACTCCGCTGTTCGAATCTCAACGTAAGCAAAACTCTTTGCTTGCTCATCCTCCGCAGTTTTTCACTGCGTTTCAAAACTGCGGAGGATGTGAAGAATGATTCGGGTAAGAACATTTTTTTTCGTCAGTCACTCTAAAAATTTCTCACCCCTGGATTTTCACCCACTTTTGCTAAAGCGGGTCCCGAAAATCCTTTCGAATCTCACACCCTCTCGCAACAACAAACCACCAAAACCTTACGGATTTGGTGGGTCGATTGCGGGCCATGTGAGTTAAGTACCCACGGTCTCAAGCAATATAAGGCTTTTTGGGAGGTTTTTACAGAGGCCTGTTGAGGCAAGTGAGTCGGGGTCTGAAATGCCAACAAATGCCAAAAATGGGAATATGGTGGCTTTGCACAAGTGTTCAGAGTATCAAGCAAAACAAGGCTTTTTGAAGAATTTGCAGCCCATACTCCTTTTAAGGATTTGGCATTCTAAATGAGCTAGAAAATGCTAAAATAAGGACATTTATGAAGACTTCCACTAGAACAATCTACATAGATCAACTGTACACACAGGACGCATTCCTGTCTTTTTGCAACGATGACCACACCAGTGGGTATGGTAATAAACTTGGGGTAAAAATCACACCTGAGTTTTTGGTTGCCTGTGAGAAAGATGAATTCATTCTACCTGTTTATGTCCAAGATAAGGTGAAATACTACAGCCCATTTCAGATATTTCTTGTCGCTGAACTTTGTCAAAATATCGTAGATAAAGATGGACTTTTGAGAGATGGAGATTTAATGAATCTTGCATATCAAAAAGAACATAAGACACGATACATAAACTGGGGCGGTCATTCGGCATTTAATATAAATAACCGAGAGACTGAGAAAAATTCAAAATCTCACATACTCAACCAATTTAACTTAACGAAAGATTTCAATAGTTTTGTAAAATGCCTTCACACCTTTAAGACAGCAAGAAACACAGATTCGTGGGACTATGGAAAGCGAAGGTTGTATAAGAATGCTCCAGAAATTCAGTTTGATTTTAGCAGTGAAAAAGATATCAAAAAGATTTTTAAAAACCACAAGCTCGATACCACAAAGCTAAAGACCCTCATAAAAATCGTTGGTAATTTTGCACTGCATATTGACCCTATGGAACAGTGGTTCAACTACATCCATAAACACCCCACGCTTCGAAAGGATGAGTTCAAAGGTGTAGCGAGTGTCGCCCAAGAGCTGTACAACATATGCGATATTGTAAAAGAATTAATCGAAGAGGTCGAGCAAAAAGAACTCCCTCCACTACTCGAATTTATCAAATCAGATTTTCCGTATGGGAATAGGGATAAGATAAATTCATATGCAGAGGGTGAAGATATTGTAGCTCTGAAAAAAGCTCATGAAAACCTAACAGCGTGGATTAAAAAGAATACTAAGTATTTAAATACTCTTTTTGTAAAACACCCCGATTGGCAGAAAGTTGATTTTGCTAAAAGTGTAAAAGATTTGAAAGAAAAAATCGAAGACTTTTATGTTCGATATGGTGATGTGAGATATGTCGGTAGTTATCGCACTATACACCCTAGTACTATTACGCTTGATCAGTTAGATCCAGAGACCAAACGGTATGTAGGTTTTTACACTAAAAACGATAGTCCCGATGAAGAATATTCTGCACAAGATATTTCCATTCATATATCTCAATCAATCAGCTCAAGACTGTCTGATTTACAAAGAGAGGTATCATCTGTCTCATACAATATCGCACGAGTGCTTGAAAATGATGTGTATAGGATTGAACGAGAGAAAAATATGTCTGCTGGTTCTATACAGGAAAAATATAATAAGCTGAATGAGGGCAGTAAGACTGACCAAGGATTACTCGCCTCCCTGTTCTGGAGAGAGTACCTACCAAAAGAGCAGGAGGTCTTTCAGAAGGAATTAAATGTGATTCAGAAATTAAAGTCTGAACTCTATGGAATCGCAAAAGAAACACACCTAGTATTTTGTGCAAAGTGCCGAGAGAAGCACGTCATCGTTCACCAGCTTCATTATGATGACAAACTATCAAATGAAGCAATTTGTGATGATTGTATAGGTAAGAAAGATTTACAGAGTATCAAAAGCGGAGAATGGCGTTGCGAGCATGAAAATGATAAAGGGAAAATATGTAATGCACTACTGTATAAATTTGCACATAATAATATTATGAACACTAATCTGATGAATCATTCAAACGCCACGATCACTCTTAATTTTGGTCAGATGGAGATAAATGTTACCTGTAAAGATTGCAAGAATAAGTCTCAAAAATTAGTTGACTGGGGTTGGTTAGCGTAAAAAGTTTGCACTGTTTTTGCGAATCTGATATTATTTAAGTATTAGATACCTGCGGGGTATACCAGATGGCGATTTGAAGGGCTATCAACAAAACTCATTTATTGGGTTTAGTTGATGGCCCTTTTGCGTTTTCAGCTATTTCTCAAAAACTGAGTTCATTAATCATTTTAACTATGTTAAAAATTTATGACTCAAACTATCGTGTGGACGGAGAAAAAGGTTAAGACAGCAGATCTCGTTCCTGCTTCATATAACCCTCGTAAAATCTCTAAAAAAGAACGTGAAGAATTAACAAAGTCAGTACTGCAATTTGGGCGTGTTGAACCAGTTATCGTGAATACGGGTACACGCACAAACTGTGTGATAGGTGGACACCAGAGGATCAAGATATATGCAGATCTTGGAATCCTAGAAATCGAAGCGAAGGTGCCGAGCCGTGAACTGACCGAAGGCGAAGAAAAAGAACTCAACTTGAGACTCAACAAAAATCAAGGATCATGGGACGAAGAATTGCTGAAAGACTTCGATATAGACATGCTTCTAGGTGTTGGTTTTGAAGACAATGAACTGCAGAGCATCTTTGATGATGTTGAATTAATCGATGATGATTTTGATGTTGAAAAAGCAATCAAAGAAACCGTGACACCAAAAGTAGCGCTTGGTGAAATCTGGCAGTTAGGCAATCATCGATTGCTTGTTGGAAGTTCTACCGATACAGAAAAAGTAAAACTTTTGATGGGTAACGATACCGCAGACATCGTGTACTGTGATCCTCCATATAATATAGGACTCGACTATTCAAAAGGTATGGGTACTACAGAAAAGTATGGTGGTAGCTATTCAGGAAAAGATGACTCAAAAAAGGATGTTGATTATAGAAAGTTCATGGACGAAAGTATGTCAGTGGCTTTGTCGTTTGCAAAGAAAGACGTTCATGTTTTCTATTGGTCTGATTCTACGAACATCGGATTGATTCAGTCTCTGTACAAAGAGCATGCCGTAAACAGCAAGCGTGTATGTATGTGGATTAAGAACAATCAAAATCCAACTCCGCAAATTGCTTTCAACAAGGTATACGAACCATGTGTCTATGGAACCATCGGAAAACCATATCTCAACGCCACACTTCAAAACACCAACGAGGTGCTGAATCAGGAGATTACTAGTGGCAATCAGTTGCATGATGAAATTACTGAGATGATCGACCTGTGGATTGTTAAGCGTGACAACGCAAAAGAATATGTTCACCCAACTCAGAAGCCAGTGACGCTCAGTGAAAAGCCTCTCAAAAGGTGCAGTGCACCTGGGCATGTTGTCTTCTCAGGTTTTGGCGGTAGCGGAAGTGATCTCATTGCATGCGAACAATTGCAAAGAAAATGGCGAGGTGCTGAGATAGACCTCATTTTTGCAACTATTGTCATCGACCGATGGGAAAAGTTTACTGGTCTTAAAGCAAAGAAAATATATGGAAATAAATAAAGGAGATATCTTCAGGGTTGGCGATCACATCATTGGTTGTGGTGATTCTACTGATAGAGAGTTTGTGAGCAAGGTGATTGGAAAGAACAAGATACGGGCGATAATCTCAGATCCTCCCTACGGAGTTGCTTATGTCGAAAATAAAAAAGGTTTTCTTGAACTTGGCACAAAGGAAGACAAAATAATCATCGGCGATCACTTACAAAGTGAATCAGAATACGAGGAATTTACAAGAAAATTTCTTGGTGCAGTCATTCCATATCTAGATGACTATAACGCATGCTACATATTCAATGCGGATCCGATGTACCCATCTCTTCGCAAGGGCATGAAGGATGCGGGTTTCTACTACAGCCAAATGCTCATTTGGATCAAGAACCAACCTGTCATGAGTAGAAAGGATTATTTGTCCCAGTACGAACTCATTGCATATGGTTGGTTTGGAAAGCATAAAACAGAAAGATCAAAAGCAAAAAATATCATCTACTATCCACGACCTTCAAAATCAAGGCTTCATCCAACAATGAAGCCAGTTGGGCTACTGCGAAGACTTATTCCTGATAACACGAAGATTGGTGATGTCATTTATGACCCCTTCCTTGGAAGCGGATCGACTGCCATAGCATGCGAGCATCTCCGTCGAAGATGTATTGGTGTTGAGCTTGACTGCGAGTATGTAGAAATAATACTCACTCGCCTCGAAAAGCTCACCAAGAAGAAACGCATAAAGTGTAACTAGCCATGAACCCCGAGGAAAGAGGTGAAAGCACAGGAGTATACAAAACGCAGGACTTTTCATCCTACGTTCTTTGGAAGTCCCTGCCGTCTTTTCTCAAAGGTCAGCCAAGAGCAGTGCTCGAGAAGTTTGGTATTACTGAGGAAACCACACTCAATTTGCTTGAAATAAAGACACAGACTGAATTTGCTCAAAGATTCGGGATTAAGGATCTCGGCACGCTTACAGATTGGAACAAACGTATCGAGAAGGAAGGATTGCTAACGTCAATCAATTCATGGGCACGAAACCTAACTCCCAATGTCGTCTTCGCACTCTACAAAAACGTAAGCAAAAACGGACGAGCCCATGAAGTGCGTGCGTGGTTTGAATTAATAGAACATAACCAATAACGAATATGGATAAAGAAACAAAAACACTTTCTCTTGAAGAAATAAATGAACTGCTCTCGGATGCACTCATTAAGGTATCGACGAGAAAAATATCACTCAAGCAAGCGGGTGCGATATCAAAGATTGCACTATCGCTTACTAAAAATATTGCAGTGGTTGATTTAAAGCACAGGGTCGAATTTTTAGAGCAAGCACTTAAAACAAAAAGATAATATGAAAAACCTAGCAAATCTTTTGAGAAAAGCGGACATTAGCCCACGAGAGAGGGTTGTGACTTTGGTGCAAAACAGAGTCAACAAAGAGAAAGATGGAAAAGGAATTCTCTCCGAATCAGAGATATACTCTTTGACGGATGGATGGAAGCCAAAAAGCACTCGGGAAGCGAGAGAGTACAATAAATATTTAGAGTTATCTAAGCTAGAGGTCTCGATGAGAATCGATGCCCAGATGTTTGCGTGTCGATCTGAAAATATGTTGCTACGAAGTCATGCACTACTTGGTTCCGTAAAATACGCACATGTAAATGCAGACGGAGACCACGATATTATTTTGGATAAATATATTCCAAGAGAAGAAGCTATTGATTTTGTCGTTAAAAACACATATTTCGACTACTCGACACTCATTCACACCATCACATTAAACAATCTACCGAAAGACATTCAGGATGATTTGGTCATGTTAGATGAACAGGTGGTGCATGACAAGAAGTACTTGCAAGATGAGGTTTTTCTCTATGAATTATTCAAGAGTTCAAAAACTTTGAGCGCGCAAGATAAAAATGATCTGATAGATCGCATATATTCATGCATGTATCATGACGGCTTTAGAAAAATGAAAAACGGATCAGAGAAAGACGGCTTTCTACTACTTCACTTCTTTGCAGAATTACCAATGGAGGCAGTTTTAAAGAAGTGGGCAGAATATGCACATATTGATATTACTGAAAAAAACAATGACTATATGTTGGAAAAACTTGAGGAGTACTCAAAAAGTAAAGGTAAAACGATGGAAATGGTTGTAAGAGAAAGGCTATCAAGGTGGATAGATGAAGGTCTTTTTGTATCAGATTACACCCCAGTATTTTTTAGTGATAATCACAATACGTGGAATGGTGATACTAAACTTGTACACAAAGAGATTTTTGCCCGATGGTATGAGGAATTGCAGAAGACAAAAATACTTGTAGACAAAATGATTTCTGATGGAGATTTGGTCGTGGAGGAGTTTGATAAGGAGATTTTTGGCATTTCGGAAAAGATTCAGATAATAACTGGAGAGAGTTTGTATAGAGGTAAATTGGATATTGATTTTGTGACTGAGTACAAAGAACAGGTAACCCTACTACTGCCCATAGCAGAGATGTATTTGTTTATAAAGAAATATAATAAGCCACTAGAAAGTCTTGAAACGTTAAAATGTTTTGGTGAGCTATCAAAAACTTTTTCTGATTTGTTTGAGATTGATATGACAGAAAAATATACTGATTTTGTGAATTGGTTTGAACAAGAGATTAAACTGATCAATCACGCTATTGTAATAGCGCTGGATAATGTGAGTAGTTTTATATATACGAAGAGTAATAAAAAATATCCAATAGAGATTATTGAGGGTAATTTTACTTTTGATACTGAAGAGAATTCAGAAAAAGTACCTGATGACATTATTGAGATTTATAAAAAAGAGCTTGAAAGAATTGGATTTTAGAATATTTTATCCTCTGATTGGAATATAAATTTTAGTAGGTCTGACAAGAGATCTTAATTGTTTCTCCAGTCTCTACATTCTTTGTTTCGCCAAAACCTAGCAATAGTGAAATTGGAGCGATGAGATCTTCGATGGGTTGTTTTTCTCTAACTGCATATTTTTCAAGATCAGAAATTACCTTAACGGGTACTTCACATTTCCGATTTCCACCGAAGGTTGAACCTATGACACAATTTTCACCGTTCTTATTGAAGACTTCATACTTACCTGTGTCATCTCCCGTTACGTTCAAAGATGCAGAGGAACAGCTTAAAATAGCTTTGCTTATGCAACCAAGGGCTTGTGTTTCTGCGCTAGTTCTCTTATCGCTTTGAAAAAGTACGTGTGCATCCAATACAGTTCCACAGTTCTGACCCGTTGATACAGTAATCGGAGCAGGAGTAGTTACAACCACTTTAGTGGTCACAGTCGTCGAGGCAGTCACGACTGGAGAAGGGGTATTTTTAGGCGTAACTTCTTCATTGTTTTTATCGGAATTTTCTGTAGGTGTGTTCGGGACCGTTAGAGTTTGTGGAGTATTTTTGTGAGTATAGACATAAGCCACACCCCCAATAGCTGCAACTGCGATCAGAATTATTACTAATATGCCAATAAAACCCTTTTGTGTATTTTTCATAATTACAATGTTATCATAATAATTATGCTAAAAACATCCCCCGCAATCGAGAGATTTATAAATGTCGAGAGTCTTCTTCTTGCCCTTTTGATAACGATCATTCTCATTTGGGTCATAGCTATCGTTACCTTGATAAAGGCGCATGCTGTAAGAAAAAATTCTAAGACGGTAGTCCCAGAATATGATCCTCCAAAAGATATGAGTCCAGTATTTTCTCGATTTATTATGGTTTCTGGCAAAGAAGGAGGGATGGCAGGTGAGATTTCAAAGACAGGAAGTCAACTTCTCACCCTTATCAATCTATACGAGGATGGTTTGCTGAAAAAATTGAAGATGGTTGACGAATCTAGTGTTGAGTACGAAATACATGAAAACTATAAAAACATGGAGTGCGCAGAGGAAGAGAAAAAATTTCTAGAAAGACTGAGTAA
>JANMMK010000001.1:0-6480 GCA_031373235.1 bacterium
TGATACGCGAATTAAACCAGGTATGACTGCCGATCTCCTCATAGAAACAACAAGAGTTCAGGGAGTACTTACTGTTCCATTAAAGTCAGTAAAAGAAGAAAAAGGTATTTATCTTGTTGTGGTAAAAAAAGGTAAAGAGACAAAAGAACAACAAGTTACTTTGGGTATTCGGGATGGTAAAGGAAGAGTTGAGGTGCTTTCAGGACTCGAAGAAGGCGAAGAGATATTCCTTGATCCAAGTCAAAAATAAAATATTCAATGATTCAAAGAATAAAAATTGGTTGGTTTCTTGCAATACGACAAGTGAGAAGGGCAAATCGCTGGACGACACTACTTATTATTGGTGTCATGGTTCTTACTTTTCTAAACCTTGTCGTGGTGTCGGGAATTTTAGTTGGGCTTATTGAAGGTTCTGTTGCAGCACAGAAAGAATATTACACTGGGGATTTTATTATTTCAAAATTAGATAAAAAAGATTATATAGAAAAATCCGGAGATATTATTGCAACACTTCAGAGTATGGATGAAGTAAGGCTCTTTTCTGCACGATATACAGAAGGAGGAACTGCAGAGGTGAATTACAAGAAAAAAATGAAAGAAACAGATGAAGAGTCTACGGGCGCAACTTTTGCAGGGATTGATCCTGTGGCCGAAAATAAACTAACTAATATTTCTCGTTTTATTTTAGAAGGGGAGTATCTTACTCCAGAAGATTACGACAAGGTGTTGGTGGGGTCTTTCTTTATTAAAAAATACACACCAGTTGAGGCGCCGGGCTTTACTGCTCTTTCTGATGTTTATCCGGGATCAAAAATAAGAATGACTATCGGAGATGTGACAAGAGAAGTAACTGTTAAAGGTATTTTAAAGAGTAAGGTTGATGAGGTGTCTGCAAAAATTTTTATGGTTGATAGTCAGTTTCGAAATCTTATCGGAAGAACAGATCAAAATGTTGATGAGATTGCTATTAAATTGAAAGAAGGAATTGACCCGAATGCTTTTAAAGAAATTTTGAAGAGAAACGGTTTTAACCAATATGCAAAACTACAGACCTTTGAAGATGCTCAACCAAAGTTTCTAAAAGATATTAAGGCAACTTTTGCGATACTTGGAAATGCAATTGGTTCGATTGGCCTTGCTGTGGCTTCCATTACTATATTTATAGTCATTTTTATTAACGCAATCACAAGAAGGAAGTTTATTGGAATTATGAAGGGGATTGGTATTGACGGTAAGGTCATTGAGATTTCTTATATTTTTCAATCAATGTTTTACGCAATCTGTGGTTCAGGAATCGGACTTATTTTGGTTTATGTCTTTTTAGTCCCATTTTTTGATGCGCACCCGCTTAATTTTCCTTTTAGTGACGGTATTTTAGTTGCAACAGTTTCTGGAACAATGCTTCGGGTCGGATTACTGCTCATTGCGACATTACTTGCAGGTTACATACCAGCACGGATGATTGTTCGAAAAAATACATTAGATGCAATTTTGGGAAGATAAAATATATGATTAAAGTAAAAAATTTAGTAAAAACATTCATAGACGGAGACAAAGAGACCAAAGTCCTGAAAGGTATTGATTTTGAAGTGAAGGAAGGTGATTATCTGGCTATTATGGGAAGAAGTGGTGCGGGGAAGTCCACATTTCTTTATCAGCTGTCTTTACTCGATGAGCCAACAAGTGGGGAGATGAGTATTGATGGGATAGATACCCATAACCTATCTACTGAAGAAAAAACACTGTTTCGTCTCAATCGTCTCGGATATGTATTCCAAGATTACGCACTTTTACCGGACCTAACAGCTATTGAAAATGTTGCTTTACCTCTTTTGATGCAAGGTATTGATAAAAAGAGGGCATACGAGGAAGCTCAGATATCATTAGAAAAAGTAGGGCTTGGACACCGACTTGATAATCTCCCTTCTCGATTATCAGGAGGAGAACAGCAGAGAGTTTCTATTTCTCGTGCCATTGCGCATAATCCAAAAATTCTTTTTGCTGACGAACCAACTGCGAATCTTGATAACCACGCTTCAGGAGTTGTGATGGACATTTTTGATGAACTACATAAGAAGGGGCAGACTATTATTATGGTTACTCACGAAGAAGAATATGGAAAACGAGCCGATAGAATAGTAAGGTTGGATGATGGGAGGATAGTTAGTTAGGACTAAATAAAAAAAACACCAACATTAAAGTGTCGGTGTTTTTTTTATTTAGTCTAAGTTACTTCACAGGAGCTTCTTGTGGTTTTTTAACAAGAAATTTATTGACTGCTTTTATTGCTACAAATACAGACAGGGCCACAATCACAAAGTTTACGATTGCATTGACAAAGTTTCCAATCTTAATTGCACCAAAAACAATTTCGCTAAAATCTGGCTTACCAAATATCATTGCAATTGCTTGCATGATGACGTCATTCACGAGGGAAGTAACGATGTTGTTAAATGCAGTACCAATAACGATACCAACCGCTAGTTCGATTGCATTTCCTTTGATTGCGAATGCCTTAAATTCTTCTACAAAATTTTTCATACTTTTCTTTTACTTTTTATGTACTCAAAAACTGCTGGTAATATCGATAGTATAATGATCAGAAGTATAATAGGCAAGATATATTTGTCTGGATTCGGAATTAGTTTTCCAAAAAAGAATCCAAGTAGAGACATGCTACTCACCCATAATATTCCGCCGATAATATTGAAAGTAAGAAAAATTTTGTAATTCATAAGTCCAACACCAGCAAGGATTGGGGTAAAGGTCCTAACAACGGGCATGAAGCGAGCTATAATAATTGCTTTTTTACCGTATTTTTCAAAAAATAGTTTTGATTTTTCAATATGTTTTTTGTTCCAGAGTAAAGAGTCTTCTTTGGTAAATAACTTTGGGCCAACTTTTTTACCAAAAGCATAACCCACACTATCACCTAATATTGCACAAATTATTCCACCAATAATGAGCCACCAAATATTTATATATCCTTGAGAAGCAAGTAACCCAGCCGTGAACAGTAATGAGTCTCCCGGAAGAAAGAAGCCAAAAAAAAGTCCGCTTTCAGCAAAGATAATTGCGAGGGTGCCTACCAAACCAAGTGTTTGAATTAGAAAGAGGGGGTCAAGATATTTCATTAGAAGTTCATGTTATACCAGTCGAGTTTGTAAATATCTTGAATAAGGGTTCTTTCTCCTGCTGTCCATGTTCTGTTTGTCGCTAGATCAAGTTTCTCCATGGCTTCTTTTACGTTCATTTCACTTGTTCCTTCAATTTCAATAAAGGCTGGCATTCCTGGATATTCATCTATATCAAATTGCCAGTTATCTAAAGTAAATGAAGTGCGATATTTTTCTTGGTGTGCATATTTTTCAAGTTCTATCTCCTCGAATAAGTCGGATAGTTTTTCTGGTTCTTCGATAAGGAAGTTTATTTCTTTATGTTTTCTTACTTGCCCTATAACCTCTGATTTTGCTTTCCATGTTAATTCGTGCCTGTCGTTATTATATGAGCGTATTCGTAAAAACCAGTTGTCCTCTCCTTCTTTGATGCCAATTTTTCTAAACCAAGTAACACTCAATTTTGTTTTGACACCTTTTTCCTTTGCGCCAAGATGCTGTAGTGCAGATACTATTTTATCTTTATCAATATCTAGTACTTTTGTTTCTATTTCCTGTGCCATGTTATTTTTTTAGGTAATTTATAATACTCTCAACTGTCTGAGTTACTTTTTTATTTGATGTGTCAATCGCGAGGTTGTTGTGTACAGGTGCTGATGTAGAGAAGTCACTTTTCTGTAAAATTTTTTTCATTATTTTTTTATTTACTAGTTTTTTGTATCTTTTTCTATCGGGAGAAGAGATCCTTTTTAGTAGATTTTCTTTATTCGCTTTCAGGTGTATAAAAAATACTTCTGCTCCAGCTTTGGTCAACATACTTTCTAGTCTCTTTAAATATACTGGATCCTTAAGTCCTGTGCTCGAAATATAGTCATGTAAATAACAGTGAGTAATGATTATATTTTGTTTCGCGAGAACACATGATCGGTAAAATTCATATCTTAGTTCCTCTACTAGGGCTTCTCTTTCTGGTTTTCCTCGTTCAAAAACACTATCTACTAAGTCGTTTATTAGATGGTTATGTGTTAGTTTGAAGTTAAGTTTTTTAGATAGTAACTTTCCAATAGTTAGTTTTCCGACCCCCATTGCTCCGTAAAGAACTATGACTGTGTTTTTTTGTTTTTTCATATATTTAAATTTTTTCTAATAATTTTTACAATCTCCTGTAACTCTTTTTCCGGAGTTGCTTCACGGCTTCCTGGACGATAGATAAACTTTCTTGGTTCGTATTTTGTGATACCAGTGTCTCCTGGTTTTCGTGGAAGTAGGTGAAGGTGAAAGTGGGGAACAGATTGCCCAGCAAACTCTCCTTCATTCCACGCGATATTAAATCCTTCTGCGGTAAAGGTTTTTTTGAGAGCGGTTTTTAGTTTGCTTTGCAAACTAAAAACCGCGCTTTGCTCCTCTTTTGTCATATCTTCAAAAGTTGCCACACATCTCTTTGGTGAAATAAGTACATGTCCTGGAACGATAGGAATGTTGGTCGGGAATGCCCATGCGTATTTATTTTCTATGATAGTTCGAGCTTTGATTTCAGGAATAGTACAAAATGCACATTTCTTGTTAATGATGCTTGAGTGAAGTTCTCTCGGCTTGAAAGCACTCATAGTTTTTATCTCAAATTTTCCTGCAGTATATTTTTTTTCTTTAAGAAGGGCTTTTTTTAATTCGTCTTGGTCGTATCCAAGAGCAATGACATCAGGATTTATTTTTTTTATAACAGACCAGCTGTTAAGTGTATTGTCCCCAACAGATACAACTTTGGCGACGTTCTGTTTTTTAAGGTCAGATACTCTCGAGAGTTGCTTTCTTTCTGGTAATCTTTTTTTTCTAAGCATAATACTTTTGTCAGACGCGACAGATACAAAAAGTTCTCCAAGTTTTTTGGCTTCTTTTAAGAAGTGTATATGTCCACCATGAATTCCGTCAAAGGTCCCAAAAACAAGTATTTTCTTCTTTTGCATATTTTTCATACAATGCTAAAATAGTAGCACAATCTAACCTGTCTGCCGACAGGTAGATATTTATCAAGAGGAGAGGTAGAGTTCCTGCTCGCCAAGCCAGATACGCAAGTATTTAAGGTAATCTCTCCAGCAACCAGTCCAAAAGACAAGGTGCTCCCTCAGGCCCCTCGTGGGAAAGATAATGTCACTCTTTCATATCGAGGGCTCCGCATAATTGCGGGGCTAAATTATTTTTTATTTATGTTAAGAACAGCAGAATCAGTTTCAGTTGGTCATCCAGACAAGGTCTGTGATCAAATATCAGATGCAATTTTGGATGAGTGTTTAAGACAAGATCCAAAGAGCCGTGTTGCTATAGAGGTTATGGGTGGACACGGTATTATTTCTATCACAGGAGAGCTTACCACTAAAGCGTATGTAAACATGCGAGAGGTTGCGACGAAGATATATAAAGATTGTGGTTATGATGAAAATATCGGAGTTAATGTGAATGTTGTTGAGCAGTCGCCAGAAATTGGTGCAGGGGTAGATCAAGA
Organism: bacterium; assembly: GCA_031373235.1. Taxonomy (GTDB): domain Bacteria; phylum Patescibacteriota; class Minisyncoccia; order Phycocordibacterales; family CAIRYW01; genus JANMMK01. Next base: position 5,617 of record JANMMK010000001.1, read on the forward strand.
CGGTGCGGGCGATCAAGGGATCATGGTTGGATACGCTACAAATGAAACCCCAGAATTTCTTCCACTTGAAGTCGTGTTGTCTCGGAAACTTGCAAAAGCCATGGGACGCCACGATGGAAAAAGTCAGGTGACAGTGAATGATGGAAAAGTAGTGAAGGTGCTTACTTCGCTTTGTACAAGTGGGGATCAGTCCGATGTCACACTTGAGAAATGTATGAAAGAAGAAATCCTTCCTCACTTTAATGGATCGTGGGAAGAACTTCAAAAAGCATGGCTTCAAAATCCAAATGGGGAATGGCTTATCGGAGGATTTGGCGCAGACACAGGGCTCACTGGACGAAAACTTGCGGTAGATAACTACGGGCCAAATATTCCTGTTGGAGGCGGATGTTTCTCTGGCAAGGATGCTACGAAGGTAGATAGAAGTGCCGCCTACATGGCTCGTCGGATTGCAGTTGATTATCTTAAAGCAAGAAATGCTAAAGAAGTATTTGTACATATTGCCTATGCGATTGGTCTTGCGGAACCTCTAATGGCGGTTGTTGATATTGACGGCGTGCAAGAAGAAATAAAAGGATATGATTTGAAACCTCGAGCTATTATTGAATTTTTGAAACTCCGAGAACCTCAGTTCAGGGAAACTGCAAAATACGGACATTTCGGTAATGGGTTTGCTTGGGATAAATAAAAAAAATCTGCTTTTCACACATATATATGTGATTAGCAGTGATTATCAGACCGACGATGCTTTTGAGTGTCGAAATATCCCGCACGACTAGCTAAGTAAATGAGCGCTATGATAGTGAGGTTGAATAGAAGTCTGGGAGACATCCATTTGGCGGGGTGGATATTTTGGAACCACTC
>JANMMK010000068.1:0-3948 GCA_031373235.1 bacterium
GACTTTACCCACAAACAATAAGGAGAACTTTATGCCAAGGATAGGTTCAACCCTAGTTTTTATCATCTTGCTATTATGGTCGATTTCTCCGTTGACAATGGCCCAAACCGAACCCAATGAAGCTAATACGCAAAATCAACAGATTTTTTTGCCATAGCACTAGGCCTTGCTGGTGAAACAGGAGAAATCTTAGAAAAGCTAAAGAAAATATACTGGCACAAAAATGGAGAAATATCAGAAGAAGATAAAAACTTACTAGGTAAAGAACTAGGAGACTTACTTTGGTACACAAGTTCACTTACAGGACACTTAGGACTTACTCTTGAAGACATTGCTTCAAAAAACTTAGAAAAACTAAGGGACCGTGTAAAAAGAGGTGTTCATCAAGGTAATGGAGATATTAGGTAAATAATATGAAAGTATTTATAATCGCAGCACAAACAACAGACGGGTTTATTGCTAAGTCGAAAGACCAAATTTCTACCGACTGGACTAGCACAGACGACAAAAAATTCTTTTCGGAATTAACAAAAAAAGCTGGGGTGGTAGTTATGGGCTCAAGTACATACAAAACATTTAACAAACCACTAAAAGACAGACTAAACATCGTATACTCTCGAGGAGAATCTTTTGAGGGCACTGAACCAACTTCCCTTTCTCCAAAAGAACTACTGACTAGTCTAGAACAAAGAGGTTTTAGTGAAATCGCTATTTGTGGAGGATCTTCTATTTATACAATGTTCGCAAAGGCTGGAGTTATTGACAGTATTTATCTCACCATAGAACCAGTTGTCTTTGGTAATGGAATATCTCTTTTTAACGAAAACTTAGATTTAAAACTATCTTTAGTGTCAGAAAGAAAAACAGAAACCGGTACTCTTTTTTTAGAATACAAAGTACTACACTAAAATACTACCAACTTTTAAGAGGACAGAAGAAACAGCGTCGTCGAAGTTTTCGTAATACGCGTGAGTGCAGTCTTTATGAGTAATGCCCTCTACGAGTCTTGTTACTACGGAGTCTTTGTGGGCCAAAATTAAAACTGGTTTACCATACTTCTCAATAGCTGTTCCGAGTTCATAACCAAGTCCCGTTGAAGGGATATCTACAAACGCCACGAACAAATCACAATCTTTAACACACCCTTGTATGTCCCACTCATATACTTCCTTTGGTGTAACATCTCTAGGATCTTTTAACTTCGCCCAAAGAAAATCCAATACCGTAATATTTTTTTCTCGGAGTTTATCTTTGAAAACAGCAATGCCTTTTCGGTACTCGTCTGTAGCATGAGTAAGTGCGCAACCGACATAAATTTTTATATCTTTCTTCATATATACATACTAACAAATTATTGTGTATAAAAAATCACCACTGGTCAGTGGTGCTTACTGTTGTTGTAACGGAGTGCTACTAGTGGAGCAATATTCGTCCCAAATGTATACCCAATATCAAAAGGTTTTTCTATGACATCCATGGCTTCGAGAATTAATTCTCCTCTGTTTGACGGCTGTTCAAGTGCCTCGAGGAGTTCCAATATCTCTTCTGCAAGGTGGAGTGTCATTTTTAACCTTCCAACTTCTGTTTTTGGTTTTGGATAAATTCTCCAAAGCATTGAAGCGAAATCACGAACTGTCTTTGTGGTTGCCCAGTCTGGAGGATTTTCCAGAATAAGTCTATCCTTTGGTTTTTCAACCAAGGTAGCGCAGATGCAAGTGGGTTGTTTACAATACCCGCACATGTCTGGAAAGTGCCGAGCTAGTTCATGATCAATTCTAAACCCAAAAAATAAAGCAACGTCTAGAATAGCGACGACAACGTCAACCATACCTTCGAGTACCACTGCTGTTGGTTGCAACAGTCTTTTCTTACCAGCAATACTAAGACTTTTTGCTTTCGGTAAACGAACTCGTTTTATTGATGTCCGTAAAGCATATAAACTTCTTCTCACTTCTTTGTCGGAAGGAGTCTTACCACGAAAACTCTGATGAACAGACTGCAACTCTTCGAACGTGAAAGCACCGTTACTATCAAGGAGCGTAATCATTTAAACTCACTCTACTCTGAAAGTGATAGGTGTCAAATATAAAAAAATCCGCCGAGATGGCGGTGTTGAACCTACTTAGATCGAGGGAAAAATACCGTACTGAAGTAAAGAGCAATTCCTTCCCATTCTTCGAGTATGAGAAATAAAATTCCACTAGAAATACCCATGACTGGTATTTTCCACCCGATGGTTTTTTTGGAAAAAATCATCAAACAGCACAAGATGAGTGCCAAGAAGAAAAAACCAAGTGGAATAGCACGGATGAGTTGATAGATCATTGAAGGAGCGCGAGTGTCTGTTTTCATTCAAAATAACTCTACACCTTACACACAAAAAGAAAAGCCCCGCGCGAAACGCGGGGCTTTTCTTTTTGTGTTTTTTTATAAATACATCTTAAGCAATATCAACTCACACATATTTTTCTGCTGAAAAATTGCGCGAGCCCGCCTCAGCTCAGACAGCTTCCGGCCGGTGGACGTTCACTAAATCATATCAACTCCTTACAGGAGCAGTACACCTTTTGGACAAAACCTCATTTCAATCGGTTGTGTCTCAAAAGGTCCGTCGATGTTCCTTAAACCACATCGACGCCCATGCTCCGACAAGTTCCTTCGATGATTTTCATTGCTCCAGCTAAATCTTTCGCATTAAGGTCTACCATTTTCTTTTCTGCAATTTCCTTGATTTGAGCTCGAGTAATTTTTCCTACTTTTTTCTTGTTTGGTTCACCTGAGCCTTTTTCAATACCAAGAGCCTTGTTGATCAAAGAAGACGCTGGTGGAGTCTTGAGTACAAAGTCATAAGTTCTATCTTCATACACAGAAATCTCAACTGGAATAATATCCCCCATCATTTTTGAAGTAGCTGCGTTAAATTTTGTAACGAAGTCTCCAATGTTGATACCTGCTTGCCCGAGCGCTGGACCAACTGGTGGAGCTGGATTTGCTTTACCTGCAGGAATTACTAATTTTAATTTTTTTGTGATTTTTTTTGCCATGTTTTTTGTATATACCTTTCTGAGAAGCTCCTTTTCAGGACAGAAAAGTGATTAATAACTAAATCCGCTTAATCTGTAAAAAGTCTAACTCAACCGGTGTTTCTCGTCCGAACATTGATACCAAAACCTTAACCTTTCCTCTTTCATTATCAACCTCACTAACCTTCCCTTCAAGATCTTTAAACGGCCCATCTACTATCGTTACAGCTTCTTCAATCTCAAGATCAATGTTGTGCTTTGGCGTGTTGTTACTCATTCTTCTGAAAAGCTCGTCTACTTCTTTCTTTTCGAGTGGCACCGGAAAAACTCCTGAACCAACGAACCCTGTTACTCGAGGGGTATTTCGAACTGCAAACCAAGAATCATCAGTCACCACCATATCAACAAGTACATATCCTGGGTAGATTTTCTCTTCCTCTTCAACTCGTTTTGTACCTTTTACTTTTATTTTCTTTTCTGTTGGAACGATCACATTAAAAATTTTATCTTCGATACCAAGAGACTCGATTCTCTGTTTGAGATTTTTGGCGACCGCATTTTCATACCCAGCATAAGTGTGGATAGCGTACCAATTTCTTTCTGTTTGTACTTGTTTTGACATAACTTTTTGTTAGTTAGCTAACATTGTCTTAATGGCGGTATTAAATAAAAAGTCGAATAGACCGAGGTAAAGTGCTGAAGCAAGTGACAAAACAACAACAAACACAGTTAAAAGTATTGTTTGTTTTTTTGTTGGAAAATTAACGTGAGCAAGTTCTCCTTTTACATCTTTGACATATTCTACAAGCTTCATATATTTTTGATTTTATACTAAAAAACCCCTTTTTGGGGTGTGTTTATATAGTACTCCTTAAAGGACCAGTCGTCAACTTATCTCACAATAATAAAAAGGCCCCGCGCTTCG
>JANMMK010000073.1:0-2124 GCA_031373235.1 bacterium
TATCTTATTTTTCTTCTGGTTGTTGATTCATATTAGATGTGTAGAGTTGAAATTTTTTCCTTGGTAAATGTTTGTTCTTCTTTTGTTGAAAGATTTTTTAGCTTATATGTGCCGGTTTTTACTTCTTCCTCCCCAATGACCACTATATAAGATATTTTTTCTTTATCTGCTTTTGCAATCTTGTCGCCAATTTTTTTATCACTGTAATCAACTGCTGTATTTATGTTTTGTGCGCGAAGTATGCCCGCAAGATTGTCAGCGTCTTCAAAACATACTGATGTGAAGGGGAGTATTGCTACTTTTGTTTTTGATTTTATGTCTGGAAGGAGGTTGTAAGTCTCAAGTACGTCTCGAATAGTCACATCTCCCATACCAAAGCCAATAGTCGGTACTGGCTCTTCGCCAAAGATTTCAAGTAGGTTGTCGTATCGTCCACCACCAAAAAGAGATCGGTTGTTCAAAGGATTTTTATCAAAGATCTCAAATACGGTATCAGTGTAATAATCAAATCCACGACCAATCTCACCGTCGTAAATAGCATTTATAATTCCTTTCTTTTTTAAAGAAATAAAAATTTCTTCTAAAGAGTTGTTGAGGATTTCGTCGATAAGGTAAGGTTGGTCTGAAAGAAGTGCCCATTCCTCGTCAAAGTTTTTAATTTTGGATTTCTTGTCAATTAGCTTCAGTGCTTTTTGATAGAATTCTTTGTTTTTTAATTTAGATTCTATTTTGTGTTGCAAAAGTTTTCTGCTGTTTATTCTTATTTCAAACTTATCGTCATTAATACCAAAATTTTTCATAATCTGGTATGCAAGTGAAATCATTTCTACTTCCGCTTCAATACCCGCAATCCCAAACATATCGCAATTCAGTTGGAAGTGCTCTCGGAGACGTCCTCGTTGTGGCCGTTCGTATCTAAAAAGGTTTGGTATAGAAAACCATCTTTGCGGAAACTTCATTTCACGTCTTTTTCCAGCAATCATTCGAGCCACTGTTGGAGTCATTTCTGGACGAAGTGTTACTTCACGGTCTCCTCGATCGTTAAAAGAATATGTTTGTTCGTTTACAATTTCTTCTCCTGATTTTGCTTTGTAGAGCTCTGTTGATTCGAGGGGAGAGGCTCCATATTCAACATACCCAAAACTTTCGGCCGTTTTACGCCATATATCAAAAATATAGTTTTGTATTACCATATCTTCAGGGTAGAAGTCGCGCACTCCTTTATACGGTTCTGTTGATAGTTTTGGTTTTTTATCCATAAGTGCTATTTTACAGAGGTCATGGAAGAAATACAATCAGTTTTGACCTTATACAAAAACCAAGGAGAGACCCCACTCGAGTGTATTTTTCGTTTTAAGGAAGCTAATGCAATGTATAAAGATAGAAAGATGACCTATGCGGGGCGTCTTGACCCAATGGCAGAAGGGTTGCTTCTTGTGCTTGTTGGAGAAGAATGCAAGAAAAAAGAAGAGTATCTTGCTTTGAACAAAGAGTATTTTGTTGATGTGCTTTTTGGTGTTTCGACTGATACAGGAGATTGTTTGGGATTAATAAAAGAAGTTTCAGATAAAGAAGTTTTTTTTGATAAAGATACACTCAAGTATTTTGTTGGAAAGAGAAGTCAAACATATCCAGCGTATTCGTCTCGGACAGTTGAAGGTATACCTTTGTTTGTCTGGGCCAGGAAAGGAATAGAAAAGATTTTTAAAAAAGAAGTTGAGATTTTTGATATTACTTATGTAAAAGAAGAAGAAATCTCTGCCACGAAACTACTAGAAAAAACTAAAGCAAGAGTCCAAAAGGTGCAGGGTGATTTCCGACAAGATGAGATAGTGAAATCTTTTGAAGTAGCTTTAGGGGCGAGAGAGTCTGATTTTCTGCTAGTTACACTGCGAGTTTCTTGTGGAAGTGGTACTTATATGAGGGTACTTGCAGAAGAAATAGGACAAAAGCTCGGTGTGCCAGCCCTTGCACTTGAGATTAAGAGGACTAAGGTTGGAAATTACAGTATATAATAATAGCTATGGATATCGTGTCGCATGGATTATGGGGTGGGGCATCGTTTGGGCGAAAGTCTAAGAAAAATTTCTGGACGGCTTTCTTTTGGGGAGTTTTCCCTGATTT
>JANMMK010000081.1:0-13372 GCA_031373235.1 bacterium
TTACGAGTTCATTTTGATGCGAGTACAGCGGGATACTATAGAGCTCAGTTGCTTAATGTTGGATATTCTGGAACAGCCAGTACTCCAGATAAGGTCCAAACTGCATCACCAGAAGAAGACTTTGAAACTTCAGTTGTAGGAGTAAAAGCAAGTGCGGGAACACAAAGTAGAAACACAGCATCGATCTGGGAAGCAATAAAAAGTTTCTTTAAGTAGTTGTTTCAGAATAGGGAGACCGAACCTCCCGAATTTAAAAAGTACTTGATCACTGTGGAAAACCGCGCCCGAAGGGCGCGGTTTTGCTGTATAATTAATCCCTAAAAGAGGAAACTAGCTTTCTGCTAGAAATTATTATTAAAAGCTATTTAGATTAAAAAAAATGAAGAAAATTCTACTCTCATCTCTTCTTGCTCTCAGCATTGCCTTTGCAGGAAGTGCTTATGCGAGAACACCCGTTGTTATTAATGTTGACGATCAAAGTGACGAAATTGAAAATCTTGAAAACCAAGTAGATAAATTAAAAAAACAATCTGCAGGATTTCAGTCTGACTCTAGTAGTAAAGATAAAACAATAAGTAACCTTAGGAGTCAGATAGCTCAAAAAGATGGAGTTATCGCATCGCTCTCACGGCTACTTAACATAACTGATCCGTCTATTACAATTGTTTCTCCTAAAGCAGGGAAGACAGTAAACAGTCGAGATAACATGGAAGTAAAATGGAGGGGCACAAACCTTAGTGGCGCATCTATTGATGTGTACATGGCCAGAAAAGAAGACAAAGACCATCCGGTTTTTGTAGCAAATGTCTTGAATACCGGAGTTGCCACAGTAACTCTTCCTACAACTCTTTCTGACGGATCATATTTTCTTTCTCTTGTAGCAAAGGATCTTTTGTTCAAAGGAAAACCAGTGCAGAGAGTCATGAAGAGTCCGTTTAAGGTTGTTGATAAAAGTACAAAGACTATAAGTATTACTTCACCTAGTACATCTGCTACAGTATCCAGAGGAGGAAGTATGGATATTTCTTTTACTACCAAAAATATTAAGAACGGCACAGATATGGTTGTGTACTTAACAAGTGAAACTAATCAAAGTCTTGCTTCTGCCACTCTCCTTAAAGAAGCAAAATTAGGTAGTGGTACTAATAAGGTTAGTGTAAGTATTCCAGACTCTGCAGTTATAGGTACTCACTTAATTGCAGTAGCGGTTAAAGACGCAACCTCAACTGTTGCTTACACAAACACTGTTACAGTTACAGCTAGAATTATTTCAGACACATTACAAAAAATTACTGTAAAGACCCCATCTGGAACGGTTACCCCAGTGCGTTCTGATGATGCAAGTAGCACTGCTCCTGCGAAGTTTGAAGTGTCTTGGGATGATCTTTCCTCTAACAATGGAACAGCGAATGTTAAGTTTGCGCTTGTTGATTCAGTCTCTAAAAATAAAGTAAAAGATCTCAGTGTCTCTATGCCAGCGTGTTCTCTTCCGGGTGCTAATCCATCTTGTAGTTTTATTGCCCCTTTACTCTCAGCAACAAAAGCAGATGTGGTGACAGATCAACCACTAAACACTACTGCAAAATATCGAGTGCAGGTATATTCAACAAATACAGCGGGAGTGATTCTTGCATCAGGATATAGTCCAGAATTTAAATTCAAAGAAATTCCTGCACCAAGTGCTCCAAAAGTGCTTTCTTTAACACCAAGTCCTTTAGTCCTTGGAAAAACCCTAACTATAAAAGGAACTGGATTTACAAGTATTAATAACCAAGTCTACATAGGTTCAACGCTTATTGGTTCATATCCTTCAACTGACTCAGGTACAACAATTGTTGTTTCAACTGTACCAGAAACACTTGGTGCACTTACTAATTCATTTGTGTTAGTAAAAAATCAAAATGGTGAAGGTTCGAAAGCTATCTCTTCTGTTTCAAAAAGAGTTGAGGTAACTAGTCAGGCTACAGCAGAAAACTGGATCGCAGGAGAGACAAAATTAGTAACATGGAAAGATGAAAAATTGGCTTCTAATGCAAAAGCAACGATAAGTTTGGTTCCAGATGTTGGCTCTGAAATAAGAATTGAGCTCCAACCTACTAAAAGTGGAGAAGTAAAGTATCAAACACCAAATGACGGAAAACAGAGCGTTGTTGTTCCTAGTACAATTGCTGAAGGTGACTATAAAGTACGAGTAACAATAGTTGATACAACTGGAAGTTTCTTTGCAGATAGTGTTGCGAAAGTATCTTTCAAGAAAAGATTGTCTCGTGTCTCTTGTCCAGTGGATTCAGCTCTTAGGGAAGTAACTTTGGGGACTTCTACTTCAAAGACAATAAACTTTACAGCTCTGCCTTTAGCAACTGACAGTACAGCATTATCTTCTGGTGTTGTATTTCAGTGGAAAGTAAACGGGATAGTTCAAAGTGCAACTTCTTCTACCTTATCTAAGGTGGTCACTGTTAAAGGTGCGTATAATGCAGAAGTAAAAGCGACTTATGGTCCTGACTTTACTACTGGTTTCTGTGACAAGATAACTTTGAACTAAGTATTACTCAAAGTGCACCGCTTCTTTTTGAAGCAAGACCTCTCGCAAAAGCGGGAGGTTTTTTAATTCCGGATCCATAGTAATAATTTTTTCTGCCTCTTCTTTTGCAAGTTCTACAAGTTTTAAATTTTTTATTGCCTCCATGCCAATGTCACTAATACCCCATTGCACATCACCAGAAAGTTCACCTGCACCACGAAGGCGCAAATCCATTTCTGAAAGTTCGAATCCATTTTTAGCGTCCCTGAAAGCCCGTAGTCTTTCTATTGTTTTTTCGCTTCTTCCTTCCGCAAATACAAAACAGTGTGCTTGATGATTGCCCCTGATTACTCTTCCTCGAAGCTGGTGAAGTTGAGAGAGTCCAAAGCGTTCAGCGCCTTCAATTACTATGACAGTAGCATTTGGTACATTGACTCCAACCTCAATAACACTTGTGGCAACAAGAATATCAGTCTCATGTTTTACAAAGGAAGCCATGACCTCATCTTTTTCTTTCGGGGACATTTTACTATGAAGAATACCAATTTTGTATTCCGGGAATATTTCTTTTTGTAGTTTTTTACTTTCTTCCACAACACTTTTGACTGCGAGAGCTTTTTCTTTTTCAGGATCAGGTTCGTTTATTCTTGGGCAAATAACATATACTTGTCTACCAAGTTGTAGTTCGGCTCTAATTTTTCCGTAAGTTTCTTTTCGGTGTTGTGGCAGTACAATTGAAGTAAGTATTGGTTTTCTGCCTCTTGGCATTTCTTCAAGTACTGAGAGATCAAGGTTACCGTATATGGTTAGGGCGAGTGTTCGGGGGATGGGGGTGGCGGTCATGGAAAGTAAGTGGGGAACACTACCGTCTTTTCTTGCGAGTGTTTTTCTTTGCTTTGTTCCAAAGCGGTGCTGTTCGTCTATAATTACATATGCGAGATTATTGAAGATTACTTTTTTTTGAATAAGGGCGTGTGTACCAATGAGAATGCCAATTTCCCCAGTTGCCACCCACTTCAGTAGTTGGTTTTTGGAAATTACTGTTGCTTCTTTTGGGTTTGATTTTGAAGGAAACTTTTTGCAAGTAGTTCCCGTAAGGAGTCCTATCGGAATATGAAGATCCTTAAAATACTCCTTAAATGAATTGAAGTGTTGATTTGCTAGAATTTCAGTTGGTGCCATGTAAGCCACTTGCAGGTGTCCAAGAGATTTATCTATTTCTTTTCCTTTCTTGAGTATTGCTTCCGTGGTCTTTTTTTGAGTTATTCTTTCCTCGCTTACGACACAAAATGCTGTTGTCGCGGCTACTGCTGTTTTTCCACTTCCTACGTCTCCGTTGAGTAAGCGTGACATTGGTACACCTTTTTCAAAGTCGCGCAGTACTGTTGTTATGGCAGTAGCCTGTCCTTCTGTGAAGTCAAAGTTGAATCTCTCTTTAAACACCTCCACAGAAGCTGTTCTGTTTTTAATTGAAGGCGCCTTCAACAGACCGAGTTGCTGTTTCTCTTTTTTATTTTTAAGTTGTAGTAAAAAAATTTCTTCAAATGCAAAACGTTTCCTCGCAGCTTCTTTATCATTTTGGTTTCGGGGTGTGTGTATCCAAATGAGGGCTGTTTTAAGGGCGGGGAGGTGGTAGTTTGTTAAGGTTTCATGCGGGAGGTAGTCGTCTATGTTTTCAAGGACACCTTTTTTTATGATTTTTTGGATTGTATGAAAAATCCACAAAGAAGTCAGTCCTTTTGTTTCTTTGTATATCGGATAAAGACTTTCTTCTTCTGCTTTTCCAAAAAGCGAGTTACCTACTCCAAAAGGCAATTCACCTATTTTTTCTGCCTTGGGATTTGAAAGGTATAGTTTTCCATTCCTTTCTCCAACAACACCATCAATCTTTACGAAAGAGTTCGGGGTAAGTGTTTTTGCGATGAAAGCTTGATGAAACCAAATGATATCAATGCTTCCAGTTTCGTCTTCCAAAGTTGCTTTGGCGAGGGGTATTTTTTTTAGGTATGCTTTGCCAGTTTCAAGGTTTGTTATCTTTCCAAACAAGACAACTTTATCTCCTTTTTGAAGTCTGTCTATATAAGATATTTCTGCGCTGGACTGGTAACGTGCCGGAAAATAGAATAGTAAATCACTTACTGTCTTTATACCAAGCTTATGAAGCCCTATCTTTTGCGACTCTTGAATTCTAAATATATCTGAAAGGTTAGTTTTGAGATAAATCTTTTCTTCTGGCATAAAGCATAGAAACAATAATGAGTCCTCCTGTTGTTGCTGCCATAAGAGGTATTGTCATGTAGCCAAAGGTCATGACGAATACCTTACTGCAAGCACTACTATAACCAACCGCAGAGCAAGGAAGAAGAGACGATCCGGTGGTCTGTAGTATGTAATGGTTTATTGAAATAAAAGTACTTATACCAGCAAGATAGATAGAATATTTCCACACTTTGTAATCTTTACGAATAAGTGCAAGGCCAAGAAGTATTACTTGAGGGTAAATAAAAATTCTTTGCCACCAGCAAAATTTACATGGTTCATAACCAAGTACATCAGAGTAAAACAAACTTCCTCCAAGCGCTAATAGTCCAGCGAGGAGGGAGAGTGAGAGGGCATTTGTAAGAAAGAAGTTTTGTATCTTAATGCTCTTTGTAAAGAGGCCAATAATACCAATAAGTAAAACTATTTGTCCAAGAAGTACGATATAAGGAATGGACTCTTTGATAAGTGGGGTCATGTTTATTGAGTATTAACTGGTAACGCGCAACTTGTTTTTTCAGAAAGCGTCTGTAGTGAGACTTCCCCTGTTAGTTTTGAGTTGTCAGCAAATATCCAAGTAGGGTAAGATTCTATTTTTTGATCAATACAAACTTGTGTCTGCCCTTGCGAATCGGGGGTAGAACACTCTACGTATGGAAGATATTTTTTTGCACCACCAAATAATTTCTTTTGGTCGTTACAGTGAGGGCACCAAAAAGCTCCGTAGAACTTCGCTCCTTTTTCTGCAAGACATTGTGCAAATCCGTCATATACACTAGGTCCTTCATCTAGATTTTTTAAATAATAGAGCACCCCAAATACTAGTGCTAATGCTAATACTCCACCGACAATATATTTTGATTGTTCATTTTTCATACCATGTATTATAGCATTTTGTATATATTTATTTCCACAAATCCCAGACTTTTGAGGCTACGTTTACAGCATCTCCTTCAAGCGGGAAGTGGTGAAGGTTTATGAAAGGAAGAGAGTTGGCTTCGATGATACCCCACTTTTGAGTGTCAGGGTCTTTAGTTACGTCATTAATAATAAAGTCGAAACCAATCACGGGTGCGTTTAGAAGATCACCAGCTTTTTTTAGTTCAGTAAGAATTTTTGGATGTGTCACTGGAATCATTTCGGCAGCGAATCCACCATATGAAGTTCCGATCTTTTCGTTCACATCAATTGTTTTGTCTTTCTCAAGAATACTGTCGAGTGTGTAGGCTTGTCGTTCCAAAAAGTCTTCAAGTTTTTTGTTGATGATAACTTCTTTTATTTTTTCGGGTTTTGTTTTGTTTTTGTTTTCGATAAGTTCACGAATAGTTTTTTTGCCGTCGCCAAGAATTCTTGGGGGATCTCCTCGAAGAATTCCTACAATTTTTCCTCCAACATAGGTGCCTCGATAAACGCTTCCAACAAGATGTTCCTCGATAACAACGAAGTGACAGAGTTGCTTGGCAATTCGGTAGGCAAACTGTAGTTCTTCGAGTGTTCGAAGGTTTGTCAGGGTATGTCGTCCTCTACTGCCAAGTTGAGGTTTGATAATCACCGGTTTATCAATAGTATGAAACATTTTTTCTGCTTGTTTCCACGTCATGACACTTCCTCCTCGGGGAGTTTTGATACCGGCTTTTAGGAAAGTTTTTTTGAGAATTCCTTTGTCATCCATCCATGCATAACTTCTTCCTTTCAGGGTTTTTGGAATAGGAAGACTTTCAAAATAGTTCCATCTATTAGAAATTTTTGCTCGGTAATGTTCAACTGGTTTGTTCATAATGACGAGTTGCTCCATTGGGATATTTCTTGCTTCTGCCTCAGTCCAGATAACAAGAGATCGGTCAGTGCACGCTTTGGTCTTATCTTTATTCCACTTAATAAAACGGACTAATCTAAAGAAGTGAAGGTAAGGAGTCAGTATCACTTTGGCAATAAAAAAAGTCACACGATTTTCAAGAAGTGATGCCACGCGGATGACGGGTGTTAAGGGGATAGCAATGCTTTGCATGACATAAGACATAAAGTGGTTGGTTGGGTTGTTGCCACAGTATAGACATTTTTTCTTTGATTTCATGTCAGTTATTGTATCAAAGTAAATAAAAATCACCCCATCGAGGAGGTGTTTCTTTGAAGGAACTTGATTTACTTGGAATTTTTTGGACGAACATTCATGGATCGTCTTGTCTTGGTACTTGTGTTTGCGAACCTATGAGGAGATCTGTTTTGTGAATTTTTAGTTCTTGCCCAGATCCTTTTTTGAATGTTTCTTTTGATTGCTTTAGTGCGGCTTAGTCTCATAATATTTCTTGAAGACTAGCTAATTATTTTAAGGAAGTCAATTTAATTAGTAGAAAGATTTTTCTTCGGAGCAGCAAGACCTTCAATTGGTTGATATACCCCTGTGACGATTTCCAAAAACTCATACATCATAGCATCAAGTGACTCTCCAATAGTAGTTTCTTGGGCTACGGTTTCCATTAGTGCCACACGTTCTTCTGGTGTTTCTTTCCAGATAAATAGATCTGCTAAGGTTGCTAGTTTCGTTTCTTGGTTTTTTTGTATATGGAGAAGTCCTATTTCTCCAGAAAATATATCTGTTCGTATCATACTTACTTTTTCTTTATCCATAGGAAATACCTTAATCCAAGCGGTCCTCATAGTCTCTACATATTGAATTTGAGAAAATCCTCCACCAAGAGTTAGTTCGTATCCAAAAGACAGCAGGGAATAGCAGAGTGCCATGGTCGGCACCAATCGATAATCTTTTAGTAGCTTTGTTATCTCCTCTGTTTCAAAGTGAACACAAATCCCGTCAGAAGTTTCGAGTTTGTCTTCCTTTAGAAATAAGGCTTTTCGTTCGTGTTCATCTACATACCAAAAGATGGTAGACCCTTTTTGTGCTTCGGTGTCATGTGCGCCGAGAACTTTTTCAAAAGAAGAAATATACTTTTCTCTTGTATCTGTGTCTAGCAGTATTTTGTGCGCGTAAGAATTTTTCTCTAACAGAGAATGAATTAAAAGTTCTTTCACTACTTCCTCAACTTCAAGATAGAGTAGGTTTCCATATGTCTCTCCCCAGATGGCTTTCCACCAGAGATGATTTAAGAGAGTTAACTGATCGCATAACTTTTCTTGATTGAACTGGGGATTTTGTAAGAATTCGTTAAGAAGAGAGACGAGTCTTTTTTTTGCTGTTTTAGGGATTTTTTCTATCCAGATAGAGTCCTGTATTTTAATAACTTGTTCTTTTGTGAGAGCTGGACTTCCGTATAAAGGCTTCCTTTTATTTTTAAGAGAAAGAAGATGGATTTTTTGTAAGACTAAGTTTTGGTCGTGGAAAAAAAGTGACCTCGGAAAAGAAGTGTTGTTCAGAGAGACACTGCCCACCGTAAGCACTACCTGTGTTTTAGGTTTACTGGTTATTCTAAGTCCACTTTTTAGTGCATCAAAGTTCCAAAAAAATGGATGACAGAGTAATCCGTGGTGGTCTGCTGTGTCTACGAAGTGGGTCTGTTTGAGAGAGGAGAGGGCTTCTTCCGCCATTTCTTTGCCAAGCATTTTTTCGACAACCTCATGAAATACTTTTTCTAAAATCGGATCAAGGCTTTCTTTAGATGTTTTTGGGTGATGCTCATTTATATAATCTACCCAGTATTTTTTTTTGTAAGAATTATAAAGTTGCCCGAAAACAGGTTTCTGTTCGAAGACTATTTTTTTGGCTTCTTCTATGTTCATGTTTTGGTGTGGATCTATGGCAGGAATTTTATTCTCTAGAAGATAGTGCTACTTTAATACCAAGAGCTACCAATACTGCTCCTGAGAGTCTGTCTATCCAGTGTTCTACTTTTGAAATTTTTTGTTTCATTGTTTTGTTTGAAAATGCTACCGCGACGATAGAAAACCAAAGAAAGGTTGCCAGAAGCATTTCAAGTCCGTAAAGCGTTTGAATAAAAATTGGAGTACTAGGATCAATCACTTGAGTAAAGAGTGCAAGAAAGAAGAGAGTTGCTTTTGGGTTTAGTGTATTTACCAAGAAACCAGTTCGTATTGCTTGTAAGGGCGTTACTATTTTTGTTGCTGTTGTGTCTGTAAGAGTAGGGTCTCCGATTTCTGTTACTGGATTTTTTCTTTTTGCTCGAAGTGCTTTTATACCTATATAGATAAGATAGAGTGCACCTATGTATTTGATAGTAGTAAAGATGAGGATTGATTTTGAAATGACGAGTCCGATACCAAGTAGACAATAAGTGAC
Source organism: bacterium (assembly GCA_031373235.1). Taxonomy (GTDB): domain Bacteria; phylum Patescibacteriota; class Minisyncoccia; order Phycocordibacterales; family CAIRYW01; genus JANMMK01. The sequence goes on from JANMMK010000081.1 coordinate 9,036, forward strand.
ATGGACAGAAATGCCAAGCGCAACTCCGAGAGCGGTTAAAATGCCTATCTTCCTTGAATTAGTAATACTATTTTTAGTCACAATCAAAAAGTCTGGTCCAGGACTAGCGACTGCCAAAAAGTGGACAATAATGACTGTGATAAATTGAGTGAGATATAGAGTGTGCATGGTCTTAATAGTATGCTTTCATATTTATATTTCAAGCCCAGTATGATAGTCTGTGTTTGTTGGTCGGGAATAATAAACGGAGATGTGGGAGAGTGTTGATTTGCGAACACTTGAAGCAAATCAAAGACGGAGTGCGTCGGCACGAGTCGGGGTAGCGAGATTTTTCAGCAGAAAAATACTTGTGACCTAATCTGCCTCTTTAGCAAAGAGGTGACAAAAGTAACGCTGAGGTAAGTGTGTAGTTTGATAAATAATAACTGGAGATGTGGGAGAGTGGTTTAATCTACCTCTTTGCTAAAGAGGCGTACCCCTCATAAGGGTACCGCGAGTTCAAATCTCGCCATCTCCGCAATGCCAAAAAGATGTACATAAAATTGTTTATAGATTTAGAAAGAATTAAACTTATCGAGCGTATTCTCCTTTAGGGTGATATGTTAAAATTATTCCATGAAAAAAATATTCCGATATATCGGATTTACGGTACTCGTCCTTTTGGCGCTTCGTATCTTCTCCATTATTTTCTTCCCCTGGTATATAGTTGTAAGTAAATCTATGGAGCCAACAATCCAAGTTGGAAATCATTTATTTGTCAGTCGTTATCACTATTCTTTTTTTGATATACATCGTGGAGATGTAGTATTTTTTTCTCCCAACGAGACGTTTGCAAAAGGAGATTGGGTACATAGAGTTATCGCAATAGAGGGTGACACAGTAGAAATCAGTAAGGGGGTTGTAAAGGTTAATAACTTACCTGTTGAATTTCCCACCATTGATCAAGACGAAGATGTTCAAATTGAAGTACCTTTAGGGATGGTTTATCAAAAAGGAGATAACCCAAGAACAATACATGGTCTTGAAAATATTTCTTCGATTATCGGAAAGGTGATATTGAAGCTATAGGTTTAAAACTAACCAACTCGCTCGACATACGTCGATCGTTATCCCGAAAACGAATCGAACAACCTTACAAGGCAATGCCAAGAAAGGTTCTAAATCTCACCATCTCCGCAATATTAAAAAAAACACTTACTTTCAAAATACATTCGAACTTTGTACAATGAATACTGTTAGATATTTTTTATTGGAATGTATAGTTTATAAATTAACAGCAATTTAATATGAAAAAAGTAAACATTTTTTTGAAAGTAGTTCTTAGTCTTATCATGCTTATGCCTATTCTCGGAGTGCTTCACATCTTTCCAGAACCAACTGCTGACATGTATGGTACGCCAGAAGCTTTCACATTTATCAACGCAATTATGGACTCGGGATACATACTTTATGTAAACGCGATTGTGTTTGCGGTAGCTTTAGTATGCTTGTGGATTAATCGTGTACATCTCGGAGCATTACTTATCTTGCCGATTACAGTAAATATCGTTGGCTTCCATGCTTTTGTGGATAGTGGGCTATTTACTAGTGGTGCTATCATGGGAAATGTACTTTTATTTCTCAACTTATATTTTTTGTATCAGGAAAGAGTTATGCTTTCTCCGTTGTTTAGTAAAAAAGTTACACAATAATATTTGACTACTCAATGCACATTACTCAGTACGAACAATCAGGATGTCTTATCAAAACCAACTCTGGTTTTACTCTTGCGCTCGATATCGCTTCTTATACACCACTAGAAAAACTCGAAGGCGTAACTGTTGATGCAATGCTCGTTTCTCATTTACATGGGGATCATTTTTCGATTCCACATATTAAAAAATTAAATCCCAAAAAACTTTATCTTAGCCAAGAGTGTATCGAGCTTCTTGGTGAAGAAAATATTCAAGCAGAGATTGTGGAGGTGAAGGTGGGAGACACCATTAATATTGAGAGCATCGAAGTTTCAATATTTGATGTTGATCATGGTCCGAATGTGAAAGTGAGACCGAAAGAAAATTTCGGATTTTTACTCACAGTAGATGGAGAAAAAATCTATTTTGCGGGTGATATGTTTTATCCTTCAGGAATTTCTGTGGCAGACTTGGAAGTAGACTATGCACTTATTCCTGTGGGAGGGTTTTATACTTTTGGTCCGGAAGAGGCATTGCAGTTCGTAAAAAGTTTTAAAAATGTAAAACATGTTCTGCCGATGCATTTTGAAAAGACACCAGAGACAAAGGAGGAATTTTTGAAACTAATTTCTTAGGTATGCAAAAAAATATCAACACAATTATTTTTGATTGTTTCGGGGTTATCTGCACCCAAGTACTTGGTGGATGGTTTAAAAAAATGTAATCGAAAGAGGGTTTAGTGATCCTAATTTGAAAGATGTGTTTGAAAAGTTTGACCTCGGTCTTTTGTCTGAAAATGATATCGTTGAGTATTTTTCAAAATATGAAGGCGTTCTAAAAACAAAAGAAGCATTAAGGATAGAAATTGATTCTTTTCTATCATTAGATATCAAGCTCGCTAGTATTATTCGGAGGTTAAAAGAAAAAGGATATAAGACGGTGCTTCTTTCAAATGCTAATAATTCATTTTTTGAAAGGAAAATATATCCTACATACCCGGAGTTTAAAGATTTATTTGACGATATCGTTATTTCATCTGTGGTTGGAATGGTAAAACCGTACAAAGATATTTATGTGTATACTCTAAATAGGGTTGGTATTTCTCCGGAAGAGGCAGTTTTTGTTGATGATAGTAAAGTAAATGTCGAGAGTGCTATTTCACTGGGAATAAAAGGGCATATATATAGTGATGTAAATAATTTTCTTACATATCTCAAAAGTATCGGAATTGACATCGAGTCTTAGGTTGTAATATATTTTTTTTCCTATATATTTTAGTCTGTTCAGTTGGTGACGGAGAAATGTTTTAAGGGAGGATTGGATGAGATGGGAAAAATAGTAACTGCTTACTATTTTTCCGGAAGTAATACTTCCGAGCCACTCACCCAATGTTTCACTTTCTTTAGTGACCGACATTTGAACGAAGTGAATATTATGGAGGATTGGGTGAGTGGCTGAAACCAGCGGTTTACTAAACCGCCGATGGGTAATTCCATCCGTGAGTTCGAATCTCACATCCTCCGCAGACAGTATCTGTTATCGGTAGATGCTTTGACCCTAATTTGTAAGGGTCCTACAAAACCGATGAAAAGCAAAAAGTTCGAACCCATGTGAGGTTCGAACTTTTTGTTATTTCACCATAAAAATCTCCATATGAAAGAGGTTCTCAAAATGTTAAAATGGTCTTATTCATGGCAAAGAAAGGAAAAAGATCATGGGTGAATACACCTCCAACAAGTGAAGTAACTCCGCCTGTCGAAACTAGACAGGCTTTATTACCGTTTGAACAGATTAGCTGGCAGGATTTTGAAAGACTTTGTCATCGCCTCGTACGATTAGAGGCAAACATCGAAGATTCTAAAATCTATGGAACTCAAGGTGATGAGCAAGATGGAATAGACATATTTGCAAGAACTACTACGTCGGAAAAATATCGTGTATACCAATCTAAAAATGAAGCAGACTTTGCTCCTGCGAAAATAAAGGCGGCTGTCGATGAATTTGTTGCTGGCGAATGGTTAGCGAAAAGTGACACTTTTGTCTTATGTACTCGAGAAAGTTTGAGGTCCGCTGTGCGAGTAACAGCAGTAGAGGAACAAGTTCAAGTCTTAAAAGCAAAAGGAGTTTCTTTCTTGACCTGGGATCAGGAAGAATTATCACTTCTACTGAAAGCACAACCTGAGATCGTCGATGACTTTTTTGGCAGAGCGTGGGTACGAGCTTTTTGCGGTGACGAGGCCGCCGATCTTTTAGGTACACGTCTTGATGCGGTAGAAGTAAAAAAATTACGATCCGAACTGTTTTCTATTTACAGTAGAGTTTTCAATATGCATGACAAAGGCATTCCTTTGGATGATGCTCTTCCTTTGAGTGATAGATTTATTGTTCCTGATGTTGAAGACAAACAGAGTCTTTTAGCTCAGTCTTCAAATGAGGGTTCTGTTTCTGAAAAATCAAATGAAGGAGGACAAGATACCAAGGAAGATCAGAAGCAAAAATCCAGTAGTACTACGAAGCGCTACAGTCAAAGACTTCCGATTGAAAACTGGATATCAAGGAGTAGTAAAAATCTCCTATTCGGAGATCCAGGAAGCGGTGCAACAGGCGGCCCAGAACGGCCAGAACCCGGAGCAGGCACAGCAGCGGGCCGCCAACGCCGCACAG
>JANMMK010000088.1:0-13440 GCA_031373235.1 bacterium
GGGTATTCCTGCAGTAGTAACAACAGTACTCGCGATATCAGTTGCATCGTTGGCTCGGAACCAAGCCATTATTAGAAAAATGGAATCAGTTGAAACACTCGGTGCAGCAACTTGTATTCTTACAGATAAAACAGGAACGCTCACAAAAAATGAGATGACTGTCACTGATATATATACCCCCTTACGGTCTATTACGGTTAAGGAAAGTGTTTTTGATGAAGATGGAAATGTTGTTGCGGTGGTCGAAGACACTAACATAAAATGGTTACTTTATTGTGCCATCTTATGTAACGATGCCCGTATTACCGAAGAAGAAAAGGTTATCGGTGACCCAACAGAAACATGTTTGCTTGGCGTTGCGATAAAAGCAGGTATCGATGTTGAAGCCGTGCGCAAGGAGTACCAGAGAATACATGAGATTCCTTTTACTTCTGAAACCAAACGCATGATAGTGGTTGTGAGGGATACTGGTGGAACGACCCATGTTATTACAAAAGGAGCAGCAGAGTCTGTTGCTTTGCTTGTTGATGGTGATACTGCACATGGTAAAAGTATTGCCGAAATGCTTTCGGCGAATGGCACTCGAAATCTAATGTATGCTTCAAAAGTTGTGAAGGGTAAGCAGTTCTTATGGAATGAAAACGAAGTTTTACAGAATCAAGAGTATGTCGGTACTATTGGATGCAAAGATCCATTAAGACCAGAAGTGAAGGATGCTGTCTTGCTAGCTAGTAAGGCAGGTATTCGTACTGTGATGATAACTGGTGACCACAAATTAATTGCACAGAATATAGCTACCGAACTTGGTATTGTAAAAGAATCGAAAGAGGTTATGGATGGAACAGATCTTGCTTCGGTTTCAGATCAAGAACTTGATCAATATGTTAAAAATGTAAACGCTTTTTCTAGAGTATCACCAGAACAAAAACTTAATATTGTACAAGCAGCGCAAAGAAACGGCGAAGTTGTTATTGTGACAGGTGATGGAGTTAATGATGCTCCGGCCATTAAGACCGCAGACATTGGGGTTGCTATGGGTATTACAGGTACGGATGTGGCCAAAGAAGCAGCTGATATGGTACTTCGAGATGACAACTACAGTACTATTGTGAAAGCTATAGAACAAGGACGTGGAATATTTGGCAACTTTATTAAGTTTCTTAAGTATCAAATTTCATGTAATCTCTCTGGTGTTTTAATTGTTTTACCTATATCTGTTGCTACAGGGACAACACCCCTTTTCCCAGTTCACATTCTTTTACTTAATCTTATTTCTGAAACAGGACCTTCGATAGCTCTTGGACTGGAAAAACCAGACCGGGATATTATGAACGCAAAACCTCGTCGAAAGAATGAACGACTCTTACATAAAAAAAGGTGGGCGCGTATTATTTTCGAAGCAATTGTTTTAGCTGGTGCAGGTATCCTTGCTTACTTTATTGCATATGATAACAACCCCGCTACCGCGACTACAGCAGTATTAGTGACAGCCTTTTTATCACGACTTTGGCACTCGTTTACTTCTAGATCAGAAAACCGTTCTGTTTTTTCAAGTAAAATTGAAAGAAATAACATTATGTATTATACGGTTATTGGAACGCTGGTAATTCTTTTGTTGGCGGTGTATACAAGTATTGGAAATGAGGTCATTAAAACAGTTGCGCTTCCACTTGAACTTCTTATGATGTGTACAGTAGTCTCTCTCTTACCTTTAGGTGTTATGGAAGTATATAAATTAATCAGAAGTAAAAATATATTTCTGGGTTCGGGTGTAGAGGGTAATGCGTAAGAGTACGGTAGTAACTCCAGTCGATTAGTAATTTTTGTTTAAAAAATCCCCCGACTTTTGGTCGGGGGTATTGCTTACGCACCTGCGGGGGGGGGCAGGGAGACAACGATGATGGTTTAACTTTTTTTATTGAAATACTTGGCTAGGTTTAGTTTAGGCGCGCGCGCCAACAAGATGGTCACTTTTATAAGTACAGATCCATTTCTTCAATATATGAGGCTATCTTATTTGGTACCAGTTTCTTATATTCAACATTACTCATTTTCACCATCTCTCGTATCATCGTACTAGAAATTCCTCCGACTTCTTCTAAAATAACAAGGTTTGAATTTGAAGTGATGTTTTCGGGAAATTCATAACCAGATCTCTTGATGATTATGAATTTTTCATTCGATCCGATAATTCTTTCCTTGATACTGAGATATCCGTCAATACCAACCAACTGGTATATCTCATATTCATTTTGATCTTTTAGCTCCATGATTAATTCGTGTGTGTATTTATGATTAGTTTTCTCTACAGCGGTCGCAAGTAACTTTATCGGAGTAGGAATTACTGATTTTAGGTATTCTATAAATATGCCTGCCATATTTTTCCTGTCTTCGAGACTTGTAGGTATTTCTTTATCTACTCTCTTGCCTGACGGCATAATCCATACTTCATCAAAATTAATATCTTTCAGCGCTACGGTAACAGCAGAAACGTGCCCAAGATGTGGCGGGTTAAAGGTTCCGGGGTAGAATAGTATTTTTTTCATTATTTAAAACTCTTATCTTTGAGCTGGCTCAAGTTGGCTGCCGATCAGGGACTCGAACCCCAATACTCGCCTCCAGAGGGCGATGTCCTACCATTAGACGAATCGGCAATATTTATTTGATCAAGTCCTCATTAGATTAGACCTGTCTGCCGACAGGCAGGCGAAACCCGCAAATAATTAAGCCTTGCTAGCTTACCGTTTTTTGGCTTAAAAATCAAAAAATTTTCTTTTTCGAGAGTGTGTTAAAATTGTAAGTAACTTATAAGAATTAAATAAAAAATATGAATGAAACTAAGAAAGTAGTGCTTGTGGGAGTCGTCGCCTTGGTACTCGGAGTTATGATAGGTAGCGAGGTTAATTTTGACCGTATGGATAGGAGAGGTGAAAAAAATATGATGCATAAAATGCCAAACGGAAAAATGATGCAAAATTCTATGGAAAACATGATGCACGACATGAATGCGGGTCTTCGGGGTAAGACAGGTGATGACTTTGATAAAGCATTTTTAAGTGAAATGACTGTTCACCACGAAGGTGCAGTAGATTTGGCGAAGCTGCTGATTTCGACTTCAAAACGACCAGAGCTTATTAAACTAGCAAACGACATTATTTCTGCACAAACAAAAGAAATAGAAATGATGAGTGCCTGGAGTTCGGTTTGGTTTGATATTCCTTCAAACAAACCTCGAGAGGATGTTGTTATGTGTACTATGGATGCTAAGGCTTGTCCGGATGGTTCATATGTTGGAAGAGCTGGTCCAAAGTGTGAATTCGAAGCTTGCCCAGGAAAATAGCTTTCGAGGATTTACTCGACAAGAGTTTTGAAAAAGGAGAGGTTGCACCTCTCCTTTTTTCTTATATAAAAAACCGGCTAGGCTAAACCTAGCCGTTTACCACTAACTTGGAGAGTAAGAAGAACTATTTCTTTAGGTTATAATGAACAACATGACACAAGAGGAAGCACTCAAAATTCTAAAAATGGGACACAACGTTTTTTTGACTGGTGCCCCAGGAAGTGGAAAGACTCACACACTCAGGACCTTTATTTCTTACCTCAAAGAACAAGGTATTCCAGTGGCGGTGACTGCTTCAACCGGTATTGCGGCAACACATCTTGAAGGAACTACTATTCACTCGTGGAGTGGGCTTGGCATTCGCTCTGAACTTTCGGTCTTCGACATGGATACACTCGAAAGTAGAAAATATCTTTTTGACCGGTACGCGCAAGTAAAAGTGCTTATCATTGATGAGATTTCAATGCTCCATCATTTTCGGTTTGATTTAATAGACCAGCTTTGTCGTAGTTTCAAAAGAAATGATACGCCTTTTGGTGGGATACAAGTGGTGCTTTGCGGAGACTTTTTTCAGTTGCCACCTGTTTCAAGAAGAGGAGAAGATCCAGGATATTTTCCGTATCGAGCAAAGGTGTGGAATCAGATGGGGCTCAAGGTGTGTTACTTGGAAGAACAACACAGACAGGATGACGATATGTTCGTATCACTCTTAAGTGCTATCAGAGATAATTCGCTTGAAGAAGAGTTATACGAAGAGTTACAAAAAAGAATTATAAAAGATGACGGCGGGCAGACAATTGCCACAAAACTTTCAACACATAATGAAGCTGTTGACTCCATAAATGAAAGCGAACTTAAAAAACTTTCTGGTACAGAGTATTCTTTTAAAATGGTGACGAGAGGAAAGGGTAATGTGCTTGAGAACCTTATCAAAAGTGCACTTGTACTTGAGAACCTACGCCTCAAGCTTGGAGCAAGGGTGATGTTTGTAAAAAATAACTTTGAAAAAAAGTATGCCAATGGAACTATTGGAGTGGTGGAAGGATTTGGCACGGGGGGATTTCCAATTGTGAAAACTCTTTCAGGGAGAAGTATTCTTGCTGAACCACAAAGTTTTATCATTGAAGAAGACGGAAAAGTAAAGGCAGAGCTTATCCAAGTACCACTTAGACTTGCGTGGGCTATTACGATACATAAGAGTCAGGGGATGAGTTTGGATAGCGCCGAGATAGATCTCTCGCGTTCTTTTACTCCGGGTATGGGTTATGTGGCACTCTCTCGAGTAAAGAGTTTGAAAGGTTTGATTCTTCGTGGGATTAACAACATGGCACTTCAAGTGCATGAAGAAGTGAGGGAGCTGGATCAAGTTTTCAGAAGAAATTCTTTAGAGACTGTTATGTTACTGGAAGAGCTTGGTAAAGAAGAAATAGAAAAGGCTCATAAAAACTTTGTAGAGAAAAATGCAACATTAAAAACAAAAGAAGCAAAAGAAAAAAGTATGCGGACGCAAGATAAGACAAAACTTCTAGTGGATCAGAAACTTTCCCTCGCTCAGATTGCCGAGCTTCGAGACTTGAAAGAAGAAACTATTATTGATCATATGGAAATGCTTATTACTGAAGGGGAAAAAATAGATATTTCATATCTCAAAAAACAACATTTTACGGATGCAATATTTAAAAAAATAGAAAATGCTTTTCGTGATGTGAAGAAAAAAAATAGTGAGGTAAAATTAACACCCGTTCGGGAATTACTTGCAAACAAAGTATCCTTCAAAGATTTAAGAGTTGCAAGATTGTTTATCACAAAATAATTTTTATGCCAGAATCAAAAAAAGATAAATATAGTGCGGTCTGGGTATCACATTCTTCTATGGGTGATTTTCTTAGGTGTCCTAGGCTTTATTACTTACACAATATATATAAAGACCCAAAGACAGGAAGAAAGATGGGGATTGTAAATCCAGCTCTTTCTCTTGGTTCTGCGGTGCATGAGGTGGTAGAAGGATTAGCTCGGTTTAAAACAGAAGAGCGTTTTGACCATGATCTTTTGGAAGAATTTGAAAGTGTTTGGCAAAAGTTTTCTGGAAAGAAAGGTGGGTTCAAAAGTGAAGAAGAAGAAAAAGAAGTGAAGGCTCGAGGGAGAGCGATGATTGAACGGGTCATCCGAACTCCTGGTCCACTAATAGAGAAAACAGTTAAACTAAAAGAAGGACATAATGGCATGCTTCCAAACTTTTTTCTTTCGGAAGAAGATAATATTATTTTATGTGGAAAAATTGACTGGCTTCAATACGAAGGGGTGACTGATAGTATAAAGGTTTTAGATTTTAAAACTGGTGTTCATGATGAAAAAGAAGGGTCGCTACAACTTCCAATTTATTTACTTTTACTTAATGAACTCCAAAAAAGAAAAGTCACAGGGGCGAGTTATTGGTATTTAGACCGTGACGATGAACCAAAAGACGTCGTGCTTCCTCAGTTGGATGAAGCACGAACAAAAGTACTCACGGTGGCAAGACATGTAAAAGAAGCGCGAGAAAAGAAAGATTTTAAGTGCCCCGAGGGAGAGAAAGGGTGTTTCGGATGCAGGCCGTTTGAGAAAATCCTAAAAGGAGAGGCAGAATATATCGGGGTTGGGGAGTATAAACAGGACTTGTATATTTTATAAGCGAGTATAGTACAATTAAAGGTATGCAAGAATCAGAGGATCCAAAACATGTAGATAGAGAAGGTGCACCAGAGCCGGGTGCTGGAGAAGATGAGCGGTTTGAACCTCAGGGTTTTTCTGATGAGGAAGTATTGATAGAGATGAAAGAATTACTTAACACTTATCAAACAAAAGAAGGCCTGTTTGCTTCTTTTGAGCAGAAAAAGAATACACTACAGAATAATATTGTCTCAGCATTTAATGAACTTTTGCAAGAATTTCAGGTAATAATTTTTGAATATGAAGGCGCTTCTCTCGTTACTACGAAACAAGAAGAAGAAGAATTAAAATTATCTATTAGTAAGATCGAAGTAGAGATTTCCCTTTTACAGAAGATGTCAAAAGAATCGTTGGAAGAAAATAGTGAAGTAGTAGATGCGGTGCTCAAAACTTTTCACGAACTCGCTCTTTCGATTAAGAGTTTTGAACAGAAGTAGCTTTTTTCCCTGATTCTTCCCCAGCAATAAACCCTGTTGTCCAGCAGAGTTGTAAACTGTATCCACCAGAAGGTCTGTCTATATTTAAAATATCTCCAGAAACAAAAAGATTTCCATAAAGTTTTGATTTCATTGTTTTGAAGTCTACCTCTTTGAGGTCTAATCCTCCTGAAGTCACGATTGCTTTCTCAACACCAAAAAGTCCAGTTACAGTTATTCTCATATCTTTTATTTTTTGTCCTAAACGTATTCTCGCTTCTCTCGTTATGCCATTACAAAAAAGTTCACCATCTATTTCCGACATCGCAAGTACGCTGGTAACCAAAGATGATGGGATGAGGGTATCTAGTGCATTTTTTATTTTCTTCTTATGTTCACTCTTTAGTAATTCCTGAAGTTTTTTTTCAAGCACTGAGAAGTCGTCTTCTGGTAGCAGGTCGAGACTAAGAGTCACTTCACCGTACGGAAGCATGTCTCCGATGTCTCTACTCATATTGAGAATTGTCGGGCCACTAAGTCCTTCATGAGTGAAGAGTAATTTTGTTTTTCTCGTATCGGTGTTTTTCACTACCTGCTTTTTTGTATTGTTTTGGAAGAGAGATATTTTTGTTCCACTCAAAGAAACTCCGGAAAGCTCCTTTACCCAAGTATCTTTGACGCTGATTGGTACGAGCGATGCTTTGTTTTCAAATATATTATGGCCAATTTCTTTTAACCATGAAAAGCCGTCTCCTGTAGATCCAGTCTCAGGACGAGACATGCCTCCGGTTGCGAGAATAAATGCCAGGGCTTTTATCTCTTCGCCATTTTCGAGTATGACGCTTTCTATATTTTGGTTTTTTGTTTTAAAACCCTTTACGTTTGTGTTGAGTCTGGTGATGACATTGTGTTCTTTGAGGTAGGACGAAAGAGTGTTCCATACGCTTTCAGCAGAATCACTTTCTGGAAAGACCCTTCCTTCAGCTTCAACTTTTGTTTTCATTCCTCGGCTTTCAAAAAACTTCAAAGTATTCCTGACATTAAACCGAGAGAAAGGAGAGTAAAGAAAAGGTTCCGCTTCTTTAAATTTTTTGAGAATTATTTTGTTATCAAATTCATGGTTGGTGAGATTGCATCTTCCACCACCAGTGATTCTAAGTTTCTTTCCAAGCGAACTATTTTTTTCAAGGAGAAGTACCTTGCCGCCTGTTTTTTTAAGTATTGCTCCAGCAGAACCCGCTGCCATCATGCCAGATGGTCCTCCGCCGATAACTACAACGTCATATACTGTCTTTTCTACTCCATTTTCTTTCATTTTTTCATCGTAACATAGAGTTATCTTAAAATGTAACAAAAGTCACTTTTTGTGGTTATAATAGTAAAATATATGGAAGAACACAGGGAAAGTCCTGAATTAAGTGACGAGGAGGTACTCAGTCTTTCGCTCGAAAGTCCTAGTATTTTTTCGGTGCTTGTCGATCGCTACGAGGAAGCATTTTTAAGAAAAGCCCGGTCTATTCTTAAAAGTGAAGAAGACGCGTGTGATGTGGTCCAAGAAACATTTGTTCGAATTTATGTTGCAGGGAAGCGTTTTAAGAAAGTTGAGGGAGCAAGTTTTTCTTCGTGGGGATACAAAATACTACTTCGGCAATGTTTTACTTTGTATCAGAAAAAGAAAAAAACTTGGGCAAGAGAAACTGCGCTAGATGAAGAACTGCTTGCGGTCATTCCTGATAAAGAATTTTCTGAAATGCATGAGAAATTTTTACTTCGAGAAGAAATGCTTAGTTTCGTTTCAAAACTTCCTGAATCTTTGAGGGTGGTAGTGCGTAAGTTTTTCTTTGAAGAAAAGTCACATAAAGAAATTGCAGAGGAGGAGGGGTTTGAAGAGGGTGTGTCGAGAATTAGATTACATCGTGCAAAACAAATGTTAAAAAAATTAATTAAATAAATATATATGAATAATACATCTACAAAAGATATGGTGATGCAAAGGGTGGAGAGAGTACATCGTATCCGTGCACTGGTACACCCTCTTCGATTTAAAGTATTTTTGTTTTGTGCAGGTCTTATTGCTACAACATTTTCTGTTTCTGTTCCGCAAGTGTTTGAAAATATGTTTGGAAGAGCAACTGTTTTTGGTTATTTTGAATATCTAGGAAACGCTTTTATCCATACAGAGAGATTTGTACAGCTTGCTTGCGGACTTATGCTGGTAGCGGGAGTTTTGTATTGTAGAGATATGTATTTCAATATGAGAAATATTGTTACAGGAAAGTTTTAATCAAAAGCTGGTAGGATATGACTTGTTGTAATAAGATAGAGGATATATGAAGGAACCGTCTTTAGATCAAAGAGTTACTCAAGAATCTGTTTCGTTATTTGAACGGGCAGGTGCTCTTATTGATGAAAGAATCGGGGATATAAAGCTTCGTCTCGAGGCCCTTCCTTCGGGTGACTCGGTAATATCGGCACTCCAAGATGAAATACTAAAAATTGTGAATGAGTTGCGAGTAGTGATGGGGATAGAGACTTCGAATGATTTTAACGGTCCTGATCTAGCTGGTTTTACAATGGGAGATGAAGATTATGGCCCTGGAGGACCTAATGTTACTAGTTTTATTACAAGTGAGATTGTTGGTCATATGGAAGGTAATACAGAAGGGTCTTTTGTTGTCGACGATATATTAGCTCTTAAGAGAGCCTTACAAGCTTTGTGTTGTAAGTAAATCTAGGTGAGAGGATAGAGCTCGTGGCGTGTGTTGACATTTTATAAAAAGTAATATATTATAGAAAAGTAAGTAATTCTCGTTGGTTTTATTGCTTTTTGACTGAGGTCAGAGCAATGACATAACTGTCTTTAAGAAACTGAAGGGGATCCTAATCGCCTTACAGCAAAGACTTCTCGTCTTTTTAATTCTTAAAGATTAGATTAATGTATATGTATAAAAGCAACACAAGCAGTGGAGGAAATTTTCCTCCACGAAGTAGTAGTGGTGGTGACAGAAGAGGTGGAGGAGGTTTTTCTCGTCCACCGTCAAGATCAGCAGGACCTTCTCGATTTGGAGGAGGGTCTTCTTCGCGGTTCGGTTCTCGACCAAGTTTTGGTGGAGGACGGGGCGGAAGTAGATTTGGCGGTGGAAGAGGATTTGGAAGAGTTCGAAAATCCATCGATGTTTCAAAGCTTATCAACAAAGTTGTTATAGAAGAAAAAGCAGAAGTATTTACTCCTGAGCATACTTTTAGTGACTTTAAAATTCACGACAAGTTAAAACAGGCTATTGGTAACAGAGGGTTTGTACTTCCAACACCAATTCAAGATAAAATAATTCCTTATATTATTAATGGAAAAGATGTTGTTGGTCTTGCAAACACAGGAACAGGAAAGACAGCTGCATTTCTTATTCCACTTATTAATAATGTCATGCAACAAAAGGAAGGAAAGGCGCTTATTATTGTGCCAACCCGTGAGCTTGCAACACAGATTAATGATGAACTAAGGGCGTTCATAAAAGGTATGCCTATTTTTTCAGTGGTATGTGTGGGAGGTTCAAATCTCTCTTTCCAAATTAAAGAACTAAAAAGAGAACAAGACTTTGTTATCGGAACTCCAGGAAGATTGAAAGATCTTATTGAACGAAAACAAATTAGGTTAGACGAGTTTAATACAGTAGTACTTGATGAGGCAGACAGAATGCTTGATATGGGATTTATTGGAGACATGAAGTTTGTTATCAATCAAATGCCAAAGGCTAGACAAGGATTATTTTTCTCTGCAACAATGTCGAGAGATATTGAGGCACTTATAAAAGATTTTTTGAAAGACCCTGTCAGTATTTCAGTAAAGACTCAAGAAACCGCAAAAAACATACATCAAGATGTAGTAAAAGTACCCCGAGAAAAAAGAACGGATCACTTAGCTTCAATGCTTTCTGATTCGAAAGAATACAGCAAGGTGCTTATCTTTGGAGAAACAAAACATGGAGTTGAGAAACTTGCTAGAGCACTTGCGGACAAAGGCTTTAAGGTCGGCTCTATTCATGGAAACAAAACTCAAGGACAAAGACAAAAAACATTAGACGCATTTAAGCGACATGATTTACAGGCGCTTGTTGCAACTGACGTTGCTGCCAGAGGTCTTGATATTAACGATGTGAGTCATGTGATCAATATTGAAGCTCCGCAAAGTCATGAAGACTATGTGCACCGAATCGGACGAACAGGACGAGGAAACAAAAAAGGAAAGGCTCTTACTTTTATTGATTAGTCTGTAGTAAAATACCCGCATTAATTCGCGGGTATTTTTTATAAATTATGTACGAGCAAGATAAAGAAGTGTTCGTCCTTGATCTTCATGGGTACACAACACTAATGGCAAAAAGTATTCTAAAGGAGTGCCTGGACTCAGGGGAGTATACACACTTGAGAGTTATAACTGGCAGGGGTGTGGGGAGGTCTGATGGACCAATTCTTCGAACTTTTATAACAAATTTTCTACGAGAGGAGGGTATATGTTTTCACTTCGCAGAAAAGTATAATGGAGGTGAGGGTGCACTCGAAGTGTATCTTTAAAGATATGTATTACCTCTATATACTTAGTTGTAGTGACGGCACGCTCTATATAGGTATTACAACTGATGTAATAAGAAGAGTAAAAGAGCATAACTCTTCACCTCGAGGTGCTAAGTATACAAAAGCAAGAAGACCTCTGGTGCTCCTATATCAGAAGAAGTATAAGACGAGGAGTAGTGCTTCAAAGGCGGAATACGCATACAAACAATTGAGCAGAGAGCAAAAATTATTGCTAGTAGAGAAGTCTCTATTAAAAAAGAAAAAATAATATGAAGGAAATAAAAAAAGTAGAATTTGTAAAAGGTATTAGAGGAACTGACGATATACTCGTTGATGGTGTGCCACAAGTTGCTTTTATTGGCAGATCTAATGTGGGCAAAAGTAGTACTATTAATGCTGTACTTTCAAAAAAAGATCTCGTAAAAGTAGGCAAGAAACCCGGGAAGACTACAGAAATAAACTTTTTTTCTATAAACAATAAAAGCGCCTATCTCGTCGACTTGCCTGGATATGGTTATGCAAAATTGCCTCCAGCCGAGCGAGAGAAACTTCGAAAACTTATCCTATGGTACTTTATGTACGCGGAAGTAAAGCCTCACGTGGTGGTGCTCGTGCTTGATGTAAAGGTGGGTTTTTCTCCTATCGATAAAGACATGCTTAAAACTCTTTTGGAGTCAGGACATAGAGTACTAATTGGTGTTAATAAAATAGATAAGTTAAATCAGAAGGAGTTTGGAGTTGCGATTAAGAAGATACAAAAAGATGCTGGAGAGATTACGGTGATACCGTATTCTTCACTAACCTTACTTGGGGTGAATATATTAAGGGACACTGTGTTTGGGATATTTTTAAAATCAGTAAAATAACATAAAGAAGTTTTGAAATGGTATAATAAATCTCTTAGTATTCGATAAGTGATTATTCTATGAAAAAATATATTGCAGAAGCTTTTGGAACCTGTGTACTCACCACAGTTGTTGCGCTCTCTCTTGGAAGTCAGTTTCCTGTTACAACCCCTTTATTAGCAGCTTTAACATTAGCAATTTTTGTGTATGCTGTTGGTCATGTTTCGGGTGCACATATAAACCCAGCGGTGACACTTGGTTTGTGGGGGGTAAAAAAAATAGAAACAAAGGAGGCTCTCTCTTATGTCGTGTCTCAATGCATTGGAGCATCTCTTGCACTTTTGTTTGTAGGTGCAGTAAAAGGTGCGCCGCTCGTAATTTCAGATATTTCTTTTACTACTTTTTTGGCTGAATTTTTTGGGACACTGTTGTTTGCCTTCGGTATTGCCTCGGTCGTTTATGGAAAAGTTCCCAAAGATTTTTCCGGAGTTGTGATCGGCGCTTCTTTGTTACTTGGTATTGCTGTTTCGTCGACAATTGGATCAAACGGAGTATTAAATCCTGCGGTGGCATTTGGTATTGGTTCTTTTAATCTTCTCTATATACTCGGTCCAATTTTTGGTAGTATAGTTGGTATGAAATTTTATAAGTTATTAAGTGAATAAAATACATGAAGCAGATACTAGGATTTTTAGTAGTCTTTGTGGTGGTGTTTCTTGGGGTAGCATTCTTACTTAAAGAAAAAGCAATTGCTCCGCAAAATGTTGTGGTGGAACAAAAAACACAAGAAACAAGTACAACAACAGAAAAAGTATTAGAAGTTAAAAAAGATGAACCAATAAAAAATGTTATGGAAAAAATTACTAGAGCAACATTGCAAACAAATAAAGGGGAAATTGAGATAGAGTTTTTTAATGACATAACCCCAAAGACTGTTGAAAATTTTACCAAGCTTGCAGGAACTGGTTTTTATGACGGAGTAAAGTTTCATAGAGTTATTCCAGGGTTTATGATTCAAGGTGGGGATCCGCTTACGAAAGATGACTCTTTGATGGCGAGATGGGGAACAGGAGGACCGGGCTATAGTTTTGAGGACGAGATCACTGCTCTAAATAAAAATAGTGCGGGTACCATTTCAATGGCAAACTCTGGTCCAAATACTAACGGAAGTCAATTCTTTATAAACACAAAAGATAATAATTTTCTAGACGGAAAACATACTGTTTTTGGTCGTGTGGTGAAGGGGGCTGACGTGGTGATGTCTATAGAACAAACAAAAACAGATGAGCGAGATAGACCTGTGGAACCAGTCATTATAAAAAGCGTGTTACTTAAATAAAAAATACCCCTCCTTTAGAGGGGTATTTTTTTCTTGTATACTATGTATATGTTTCAAAAAGTTAAGAATATTTTTTCTAAAGAGTTTGTTAAAAATAAATACGAGCGATATGAAAACCACATATCTTCTTTGGCACTAGTTCTGGGATTTATTGTTGACTCTCTTACGCTACGACGAGTGGATTTATTACCAGAAAACCTAGTTTTAATAAGTTACTTA
>JANMMK010000030.1:0-4738 GCA_031373235.1 bacterium
ATGTTCCTGATCCAAGACTTAATATAGAACGAGTAAAAGATATAGGTCTTGAAACGGGCGTGCCACTAGTTCTTCATGGAGCTTCTGGAAATAGTAGAGAAGATATCCAAGCTGCTATTAAGGCAGGTGTTGCTATTGTGCATATCAATACCGAGATCAGGGTTGCTTTTAAGAAGGGTCTTGAAGAAGGTCTTTCGAAGAAAGATGAGGTGGCTCCATATAAGTTTGAGGCTCCTGCTATTGCCGAAGTAGAGAAAGTAGTGACTGAAAAATTAAAAATTTTTAACTTTCTGTAGACAATGACACTTAAAGAAAAAATAACACAAGTTATAAGAGGTGAGGTTTTTGATGACAAGGCAACACTAGAACTTTATTCACGAGACGCGAGTGTCTGTAGGGTTTTTCCAGAACTAGTTGTGTTTCCGAAAGATAAAGAAGATATCAAGTCACTAGTAAATTTTGTTCGGTTTGCAAAGAAGGATTACCAAAATATTTCTATAACACCAAGATCAGGAGGTACTGATATGTCTGGTGGACCTATAGGGGAATCAATTATTTTAGATGTGTCAAAGCACGTCACAGGCATCTTGTCGGTGGAGGGTAATCGTATTAAGGTGCTTCCAGGAACTTTCTACAGAGATTTTGAAAAAGTTGCTCGGGAGCATGATTTACTACTTCCAAGTTATCCAGCGAGTCGGAATATCTGCACAGTTGTTGGTATGGTTTCAAACAATTCAGCAGGAGAAAAAACTTTAGTATATGGCCAAACAAAAGACTATGTAAAAGAACTTAAAGTTATTTTACAAGACGGGAATGAGTATGTGGTAAAACCTCTTTCAAAAGAGGAGTTAGAGCGGAAAGTAGCGGAAGACTCTTTTGAGGGTCATATATATAAAAGTTTGTATACATTGATTGACGCTAATGTAGTTGAGATACAAAACGCGAAACCAAAAACTGCTAAAAACGCAGCGGGATACTATCTGTGGGACGTCTGGGACGGAAAAACTTTTGATATGGTCAAACTGTTTTGTGGGGCACAAGGAACACTTGGTATTATCACAGAAATTACTTTTGAATTAGTACCCCTGCTCAAAGAATCTCGTATGCTCGCTATCCACATCAATGACCTAAAGCGGATTCCTGATGTTGTGTCACTACTGCTTCCATATAAGCCTTCTAGCATCGAATCATTTGATGATCAGACTGCTCGTTTGGCCATCCATTTTCTTCCTGACGTTATTGGAGGGCATGGATATAGTTTGTGGCAGAAGACACGTCTATTTTTTTCTTTTATCCCAGAGTTTTATATGTATATTAATAGTAGTTTTCCGAAACTTACTATGCTTGTTGAATTTGAAGGAAACGAGCCTTCTCTTTTGGAAGAAAAAATAAAGAATATCCGATCTGAAATAAAAGAACAAAAATTTTCTTCAAAAATCATACAGAGCAAAATCGAATCCTTGAAGTTCTGGTCTATGCGGAGAGAAAGTTACAATCTTCTTCGTAAGCACAGTCAAGGTAAAGAGATTGCTTCTTTTATAGAGGATGTAGTGGTGCCAACAGAACATCTTTTTGAATTCCTACCTCGCCTCAATGAATTACTTCATTCTTATGACTTGACCTACAGCATTGCAGGACATGCAGGAAGTGGTAATTTTCATATATTTCCTCTAATGGACTTTAAAGATTCGCTCCATGCTGAAAAAATAATTGAGATATCACACAAGGTATATGCACTTGTCGCAACTTATGGTGGATCAATAACCGCTGAACATAATGACGGTATATCAAGAACACCTTTTCTTCATTATATGTTTAACGAAAAGATACTTACGATATTTGAGGGGGTCAAGAAGATCTTTGATGTGCAACACGTATTTAATCCTCATAAGAAAGTTGATTGTGGTGAAAAGTTTTTTAAGGAGCATATTCGTTAATCTAAGCTGTTTTTAATAGTTTTTAGACTTACTTCAGGCCTTTGAATACCTCTTATTTTCCTTGATTTTTTAATTTTGTAGGATATAATGCCTTTTATGAATAAGTTAGACGCAACAAAACGAGACATTAAAGGAAACCTCGGATCTCTTAGATCAAGTGGTTCTATCCCTGCCGTATTTTACGGTCCAAAAGAAGTATCTACTTCTATTACATTAAATTATAATGAATTTGAGAAAGTGTTGAAACAAGCAGGAGAATCAACGGTAATTACTCTTGGTTGTGATGGCAAGGAACACGATGTGCTTGTGCATGATATTTCTCGAGACCCTATATCAAACCGAATTTCACATGTTGATTTTTATGTTATTGAAAAAGGCAAGAAAGTTAGAGTGCATGTTCCAGTTGAGTTTATTGGTGTATCCCCTGCAGTGAAGGAAAAGGCGGGTATTTTGGTTAAGGTTATGCACGAGGTTGAAATTGAAGCTATGCCAAAAGACCTTCCACACTCTCTTGAAGCTGATATATCAACACTTGTTACTTTTGAAGATCACATTACAGCCAAGGACATTAAACTAGGAAATGGCGTTACTCTAATTACGGATGGAGAAGAAATCATTGCACTTGCAAACCTTCCAAAGGAAGAAACAGAAGAGGTTAGCGCTCCAATTGACCTATCAAAGATCGAAGTAGAAAAGAAAGGTAAGGAAGTGAAAGAAGGAGAAGAAGGTGAGTCAAAAGAGTAGCTAGCTACTCTTTTCTTTTTTTAGTCTTATATTACATGTATAAAATCTCTTTACGTTCTTTTGTGTTATTTTTTGTATCGATAGTGGTATCGAGTGCCTTTGTCATGTCTGCAAAAGGAGCGGAACTTTCCCCAGAACAAGAAAAGCGTTTACGTCAAGAACTGGAGCAAGTTGAGAAAGAGATAAAAGAACAACAAAGTATTTTATCAAGTAAACAAAACGAGGCGTCATCAATTGAAAGAGATATTGCTATTTTGAATGCCAAGATCGCTGGTGCGAAGTTGAAGATTAAAAAACATAGTATTGAGATTGAGAGGTTGGGAAAGGATATTGTGGTTAAGTCTGGAAACATAAAGTCTTTTGAGAGAAAGATAGATGATGGAAAAGATTCACTCTCCCAGATTCTTAGAAAGACGAATGAATTAGATGCTTTTAGTGTACCTGAAGTGCTTCTGAGAGGAGACAATATTTCTGATTTTTTTTCTGACATCGACTCGTTTATTTCTATCAAGGAGTCTTTAAAAGATACGTTTACTGAGTTAAGACAAGCAAAGGATGCAACAGAACAGGAGAAAAGTAGTCTGGAAGAAAAAAGAAATGAAGAAATAGACACAAAGATTAATGTCGAGTCAGAGAAGATTGTTATTGAAAAAGGTGAGGCAGAAAAGAAACGCTTGCTCGCACTAAATAAGGCTGAACAAGGTGCTTATAATAAAGTGATTGCAGATAAAGCTAAACGTGCGTCTGAGATAAGGGCGGCTCTTTTCAAACTCCGTGATGCGGAAGCGATTCCATTTGGAACCGCACTTGAGTATGCTAAGAATGCTTCAAAACTTACAGGAGTGAGACCTGCTTTTGTATTGGCGATTATTACTCAAGAAAGTAATTTAGGGGCTAACGTTGGTTCTTGTTACCTAACAAATAATACTACCGGAGAAGGAGTAAGAGTTGCTACGGGCGTTACACTTAAAAATGTCATGAAGCCAGAAAGAGACGTTGCTCCTTTTATACAGATTACGAAGGATCTTGGTAGGGATTATACAAAAACACGAGTATCTTGTCCGCTTTCTATTGGTTATGGAGGTGCAATGGGTCCAGCACAGTTTATTCCTTCAACATGGCAGTTGTTTGCCAAACGAATTGCGAGTGCTCTCAATGAGAATGCTTCAGATCCTTGGAATCCAGAGCATGCGTTTATGGCCTCTAGTATATACTTAGGGGATTTAGGTGCTGTTGCATCATCTTATACGGCAGAACGTAATGCGGCTTGTAAATATTACTCAGGGAGGGCTTGCGGGATAGTAAAAACAAATACTTTCTATGGTGATCAAGTAATGGCTCGGGTAAAGGCGATCCAGGCTAATATAGATATACTGGACGGTAATTAAAACGAAAAGTAAATAATGTCAAGTATTGCTAATTTGGCTTTATTTATGTAATATTTTGAAACTTATGAAAAAAGATATACACCCAAGCAATTTCAGACCAGTTGTCTTCGAAGACACATCTACTAACGCGCGATTTGTTATTTCTTCAACAGTTGCCACAAAGGATACTGTCGAACACGAAGGAAAAGAGTATCCTCTTTTTAGAGTTGAAATTTCTAGTGCCTCGCATCCTTTTTATACAGGAAACGAAACTATTATTGACACTGCTGGACGAGTAGAAAAGTTCAAAAATAGAGCTGCTAAGGTACAACCTAAAACTAAAAAGTAAATTACGTTTAGAAAAAAGCGCGGTTTCGCGCTTTTTTCTTTTGCGAGTCAAAAAAGATGGATCCCGTTAGAGATAAAATGGATGAACATATGAAAGAAATAAGTTTTTATAAATTAATAAAATAGGAGTGTCACTTTATGTAAGTAAAGGACTTCTTATCTCTAACGGGATGGATATAAAAGTATATAAAGAAAACTCAAAGACAAAATTTCTTGCGGAAGACCTTGAGCGTTTACTTAAAGAAGAAGAGGAAATTCACAAGATAATTGAAACCGACCCTTCGATGAAGGAGTTGTCTTTAGAGGAGCTTGATTCCATTACTACTCAAAAAGGCGCTTTGG
>JANMMK010000031.1:0-6105 GCA_031373235.1 bacterium
TTGTTACAAAGCCTATCAAAGAAACCGATGTGGTGATGTGGGGGACAGTTGCTTCTCATGTTATGAATATGATTGACGGTGTCACAAAGGGTTTTGAAAAGAAGCTTATTCTAGAAGGTATCGGATATAAAGCAGAAGTAAAAGGAGACTCACTTGTTTGTGCGCTTGGATTTTCTCACCCTGTATCTCTCAAGATTCCAGCAGGTCTTACACTGAAGAGTGAAAAAGGATCAGTGCTTATTTCAGGTATAGACAAAGATGTTGTGGGGGCTTTTGCATCTGTCGTTCGAAGTAACAAAAAGCCAGAACCATACAAAGGGAAAGGATTTAGATATGACGGCGAAGTTATTAAAATGAAACAAGGTAAGAAAACAGTTTAATTCTTAAACCACCATGGCAAAAACAGCACCAAAAACTTTAAAGAGAACTTCTCGACAAAATAGAATTCGAGCAAAAGTAACCGGCACAGAGTTAAAACCTCGTGTGGCAGTATTTCGATCTAACAAACACTTTTCCGCTCAAGTTATCAATGATGCAAAAGGAGAAACTGTTGCTTCTGTTCACAGTAGAGAATCAAAGGCAAAAAGTAAGGGTGAAAAAGTAAAAGACCTTGGAAGTTTACTTGCAAAAAAAGTGCTTGATAAAAAGATTGACACTGTTGTTTTTGATAGAGGTGGATATATTTTTACTGGTGTCGTAAAGGCTTTTGCTGAAGCACTTCGAGCAGGAGGCCTTAAATTCTAATATTAATTTATATATATGACAGAAGAATCACAAAATACAATACCAGCAAAAGAAGGATCTCCAGTAGGAGAAGTTACGTTGTCTCCAAAAGAAACATCACGGTTTCAAGGTGGAGCAAGAGGGCGTGGTGGAAGTAGAGGTGGTTCTTCTGATAGAAAACCAAAGAGAGAACCTCGAGCAAAACCAGAATTTGATCAGCGTATTTTAGATATTAGACGAGTAACCAGAGTATCTTCAGGAGGACGGAGATTTAGTTTTTCTGTGGCGATGGTTGTTGGAAACTTAAAGGGTAGTGTTGGAGTGGCAACTGGTAAAGCGGGAGATACTTCTCTGGCAATCGATAAGGCTTATAGAGCAGCAAAAAAATCAGCAGTGCTCATTCCTCTAACAAACGATATGTCTATAGCCCACGAAGTTGGTCTTAAGTACAAGAGTGCTGTAGTATCCCTCAGACCAGCAAAAGGAAAAGGTCTTGTTGCAGGAAGTGCGGTTCGAGATGTTCTTGAGCTTGCAGGTATAAAAGATGTAAACGCAAAAATAAAGTCGCCTTCAAAAAATAAATTAAACATCGCAAGAGCAACTATCATGGCCTTACAAACACTCAAGCAAAGAAAAGAAAAAGTTGTAACTAGTAGTAAATAATACACCACCATGCAATTACATAATCTAAAAAGAAAAACAGCCCTTAAGTCAAAGAAACAAGTTGGACGTGGAGGTAAAAGAGGAAAGACTTCAGGACGAGGAACAAAAGGACAAAATGCTCGAGCTGGACGAAAAAAACGACCAGAGATGAGAGATATTATCAAGAAAATTCCAAAACTTAGAGGTTATTTCTTTAATACTATCCAAGACGCAGTGAAGTCAGTTACACTTTCAACTGTTGCTGTGCACTTTGAGTCAGGCGCAGAAATAACCTTACAGTCTCTTGCTGAGAAAGGTGTTATTGCTACCTACAAAGGAAGACTTCCGAGAGTTAAAATTCTTGGTGACAGAAAACCAAATGAATTTACAAAGAAAATTTCTATAAAAGGCGTTCCTGTATCTGCTTCAGTTAAACTACAGATAGAGAACGCTGGAGGAAAAGTCGAGTAGTTTCAGGTCAAGTGTGCACGGAAGGATTAAGCACAAAACTTAACACGATAAACTGAATATATGGATACATTTTTTCAAAAAATAAAGTTGGTGCTCACAGACAAGATTCTCCGAAAAAGAATTTTGTTTACGCTTGTTGCTTTAGCACTATTTCGGTTACTCGCAGCTGTGCCTATTCCTGGTATCGACACACTAAGTCTTTCTCGTTTTTTAAATCAAAATCAATTTTTCGGTCTTCTTAATGTGTTCTCTGGAGGAGGATTATCAAATCTATCTTTAGTGATGCTTGGAGTCGGTCCTTATATTACAGCTTCAATTATCATGCAGCTTCTTACTATGATGTCTGAGAAGATGAAGGCTATGTATCAAGAAGAGGGAGATGCAGGAAGAAGAAAATTTAGTCAGTATGCAAGATTGCTTTCTGTGCCACTCGCACTTATGCAGGCTATTGGGTTTATGGCGTTACTCGAGAAGCAGGGTGTGCTCGGCAGTCTTTCTTCTTTTGATTTTGCTATAAATGTGCTCGTGGTTACAGGTGGATCAGTGTTACTCATGTGGATCGGTGAACTTATCACAGAGTTTGGTATTGGAAATGGAAGTTCACTTATTATTTTCGCAGGTATCGTAGCCTCACTCCCAACAAGTGCTAGTCGGGAAATATTTAAAGTTATTTCTGATCCAGCAAAAGCTCCTTTGTACATAATCTTTCTTGCGGTAGCGATTGCAATTATTTATGCTGTTGTCTACATAACAGAAGCAGAGCGCCCTGTTCCAGTTACTTATGCAAAACAAGTCCGAGGTAATAGGGTGTATGGAGGTATGTCTACGTATATTCCACTTCGTCTTAATCAAGCAGGGGTAATTCCAATTATTTTTGCACTTTCGATTCTACTCTTTCCACAAATGATCCTTAATTTCCTTAAGGGAACAGTTAGTGGTGAAACCGCTCTTGGTATTATTGATACATTACTTGCATTTATTTCTAATCAAGTTGCATATGGAGTATTTTATTTCTTCTTAGTGTTTCTGTTTACTTACTTCTACACAGCTGTTACCTTTGATCCAAAGCAAATCTCAGACAACCTCCAAAAAGGAGGAGCATTTATTCCAGGTGTTAGACCAGGACAATCAACAGCTGACTTTCTTGGAAAAATAATCACTAGAATCACTCTTGTTGGGGCGCTATTCTTAGGTTTTGTAGCTGTATTACCACTTATCATGCAAGGTATCACCGGAATCACTTCTTTGGCGGTTGGAGGAACAGCTCTCTTGATCGTTGTGTCTGTTATAATTGATCTTGTAAAGAAAGTAGAAGCTCAAATCTCGATGCGAGAATATTAAAAGAAGTTGGTAGTTTAGAGTTGGTGGTGGATAGAAATTTATTCACTACCCACTACAAACTACCCACTGTAAACTATTCGTATGACACCAAGAACATATCTATTTTTTGGAAACGTTGGTGCTGGTAAGGGTACACAGATAGAGCTTTTAAAAAATAAGCTTGAGAAAGCTGGAGGAAGAGTTGTGTATGCATACCCTGGTAATGAATTTCGTGCTTTATCAGCAACTAATTCTTTTACAAGTAAAAAAGTAAAAGAAAGTATGGAGCAAGGTAACTTACAGCCTGTTTTTTTGGTTGGAACTATGGTAACAAATGTATTGTTGCGTGATGTAGAGAGTGAAGCTGATCATATTATTTTTGACGGATTTCCAAGATCAATAAAACAAGTGGAGGTCTTTGAAGAAATGATTTCTTTTTATGCAAGAGATGGGATAGAGATTGTATACATTACTATTTCTAAAGAAGAAGCAACCAGAAGAATGAAACTGCGGGGAAGGAGTGACGATACAGATACTGGTATTGCAAAACGTTTTGATGAGTATGAGAAAAATGTTTCACCTGCATTGTCTTTGCTTAAAGAAAAGGGATATAACATATATGAAATAAATGGCGAGCAGAGTGTTGAAGGAGTACATCAATCTATTATGACAGAGCTTAGCCTAGGGTAGGCTGTTTTTTCTACTAACTAATAACTTTCAACTTTTTTTGCTACTCACATGATTACTATAAAAACAGAGGAAGAAGTAAAATTACTTCGAATTTGCGGAAAAAAATTAGCAATAATTTTAGAGGAACTATCGCATTTAGTCGTGGTAGGGGCTTCAACACTCGACATTGAACATAAGGCACGTGAACTTGTAGAACGAGAAGGCTGCAAGAGTGCATTTTTAAATTATAAACCAAGGGGTGCCAGACGAGCGTTTCCTGCGGTCACTTGTGTTTCAATAAATGAAGAAGTGGTGCATGGTATCCCAAACGAGCACCCAAAAATAATTAAGCAAAGTGATATCGTAACCATAGACTGCGGGGTCTCTTTCGAAGGGCTGTTTACTGACGCTGCTCTCACGGTGATTGCCGGAAAAGGTGATGCACGAGGGAAAAGACTTGTTTCTGCAACAGAAAAAGCTCTTTATGCAGGCATAAAAGTAGTGAGACCTGGTGTTCGAGTTGGAGATATTGGACATGAAATAGAAAAAGTCGCAAAAAGAGAAGGTTTTGGGCTTGCAGAAGAACTCGGGGGGCACGGTATTGGGAGGAGTCCTCATGAAGATCCTTTTATTCCAAATTGGAGTGAAAAAGGAAAGGGAGAAGTTTTGAAAGCTGGAATGGTTATCGCAATTGAGCCGATGCTCACTGAGGGAGAGGGAAAGGTCAGAATTCTCTCTGATGGATATACTTTTGTGACTGTTGATAAGGGAAGGAGTGCACATGTTGAGCATACTATTTTAGTAACAGAAAAAGGATCAGAGATATTAACACAAAAATAGTTTTTTATTTTTTTTCTGTGTTAAAATTAAAGGGTGAATTGGAAAAAAAGAGTGGTACTTTTCTGTTTTTCTGTGGGGATTTTTATTCCTTTATTTTCTCGTGCTTCTACGGTACCGCAAACTATTTTTAGTGTAATTAATTTTTATAAACCACTCGTCTCTGAGGTAAAAAATACCTATGTTTCTTTCGGAGAGTTTACTTTTGGTATCGGAGAGGGTGTTATGAATACAGCTGATTTTACTTTTAAGGGGGCTGTTTTTGGTGTGCAAACTAGTACAAGATCAATTGCTGGAGTGGGGTCATTGTGGAATAAGTTTATTGATAAAATTTCTGATCCACTCGTTCCGTTGTTTTTTGATGGAACAAAAAATTCACCAATTATAGAAGTTGTAGAAAAAAATCTAGAGGACGATGAAGATTTCTCCTTTGAACCTGTTGAGAGTACAGACGTTGGTACTCGAATTGAAAAAATAATTACAGAAAAAGTAATAACACGTGAAGTACTTTCATCCGGTGTTTCAAAAAATGATATTGACCTAGCAGTGCTTAATTTAAAATTTGAGTTACTCTCCTTGATTGAAGGTATACCTCGAGTGAATAGAGAGAGGGATGTGGCAAGAGCGGATTCAATTTTGAAAACAGTTCGGAGATCTGTCGATAAAGTTTCTCAAGATACAGCAGATGCGATTTCTGATGGAGACTCTGCAAATCTTGGAGGGCTTGTTGTTGATACGAGCACGCTCGTTGTCGACAGTACAAATAATAATGTTGGAATCGGGACTACCAGTCCGTTTGCGAAACTTGCGGTTGAAGGTCTCGTGGCAGGAACTAATTTTCTCGCATTTGACGCGAATGCAACTTCTACTTTTGCTGGAGGACTTACTTTAAGTTCGCTCAACTGTTCGGCTAGAGGAAACGGTGGATCACTTACGACAGATGCATCAGGAAATGTTATTTGTTCTGCTGATGATGGTGGAGCGGGAGGAGGAGTTGCTGGTTCTGGTGGAGAAGTACAGTTTAATTCAGCTGGATCTTTAGGGGCGGACGCTGGTTTTGTGTGGGATGAATCAAACGGAAGACTTGGTATTGGTACTTCAACTCCTTACGCCAAACTCTCAGTCGTCGGACAAGTGGTTGGAGCATACTTTACAGCGACAACATCAACCGCTTCACAATTCCCATTTGCATCATCAACTGCTTTCACTACAAACAATCTTTTCGTCGGCTCCCTCACTGGCCCCCTCCAAGCACAAAATGGTCTAGTCTCTGCAACAACTTCTATCGGAGTTACTTATGGAGGAACAGGATTAACGACAGCACCGAGTTATGGAAATTTACTTGTCGGAAACGGTAGTGGTTACACTCTTTCTGCAACATCAAGTCTCGGTCTTCCTACACAAAGTGACCTCACTAACTACCTCAATCTCACTGCTTGGTAC
>JANMMK010000057.1:0-14166 GCA_031373235.1 bacterium
AACCTCATGACCTTCTGCAATAAGTGTGTCTGTAATATTTGATCCGATAAATCCAGCTCCGCCAGTGACGATGTATTTCATAAGTTAGTTGATAGTTATTAGCCTGTCTGCCGACAGGTAGATTATTAGTTAAAAGAAAAAAGATACTCAGATCTTTTACGCTTATTATAACTGAAAGAAAACTTATTCGTTACGGGTTAAAAAAATGCATCGTAATTCATCATACACGCGACCTTCGGTATCATACTTTATGATAAATAATTTTTGGTAAAATCCACTACAAGTAAACCTCATATACAGAAACACGGCTCCCGCAATCAGCAACATAATGAAAGTAAATATCTTTAATTTTTTATGCATTTTACTATTAACCTGTCTACAGGCAGACGAATAACTACTTAACTATTAACTTCCCCCTACTTCCCCTGTCTCGACAACAGCGTCTTTATCGTCTTCACCGCAATTACGAGGTCAAGCATGATCGAACGGTTTTTTATGTAAAAGATATCGTAAGAAAGTTTGTTTTTTGTCTCCTTGATATCCATACCATGATGCGGATGGTTTTCATGATAAATTTGTGCCCATCCAGAAAGCCCCGGCTTTATCATATGTCTCATATTGTAATAAGGAATCTGTTTTTCGTATTCTAAAACTGCTTTTGGAAATTCTGGACGAGGGCCAATGAGAGAGAGCTCACCTCTTAAGATATTGATCAGTTGCGGAAGCTCATCGAGTCTAGATTTACGGAGAAAGGCACCAAATGTAGTGACTTTATTTTTTTGACCACCACCCCACATACCGTTATCATCAAAAAGCATTGTTCTGAATTTAATCATACGGATCGGCTTCCCAAACTGACCAACCCGCACTTGAATACTAAATAATCTCCTTGAACCCTCAAACAGCTGAAAGAAAAATACTATAGGATAAAACACCAAAGAAATCAGAAGCACCGGTAACGAAATAATAATGTCCATCACTCTTTTAGCACCATCATACAATGCATGCGGATAGAGTGATAAATGATCAAGTATCCAAGAATCTTTTATTAACCCAAGTGGCACTCTGTCAAAAACTTTCTCATAAAAATCTCTTACTTCAATGCATTCCACCCCTAAAATAAGTAACTCATTAAGCACCCCTATTGCAGGAGCAATCTTTGGGTCACTTCCATCGACTACAACCAAAGATATCTTCTCTTCTTTTATAAACCCCGTGATAAGTGCCCTAAAATTTTCTGGCGCAACGTCACCACTCTCATTCAGTTTTTTAAACAAAAAAGGGTATCTATTACTTTCGTTAATTTCATGCATCAACTCTTCTATAAAAAGACCTTCTCCGAGAAGTAGTGCACTCTCTTTTTTTCTCCGCGTAGATATACTGACCGATAAAGTCCTCCAGACAAACAAAAACAAAAAAGAAATAACAATATACAAAAATAAAACCAACTTTGGAGTAACGGTAAATAAAGGAAAAAAATAAAACAAAGAAATTCCTACCACTGCATTGACCAACACTGACGAGAAAAGCAATTCAGGGATTCGTCTCCTGACCTTTAGTAACTGCTTCTCGTAAAGTCCTGCAACAAAAAAACAAAATACTGAAGCTATAAACAAAAGTGTGAACGGAAAAAGGTGCTCAAGAAATGTTTTTTTTGAAGGTAGTTCACCGAAACGGACTGCAAGTGAGGTAAAAAGTGATAAAACGAGCATCACCAGATCCCCAAGAAATAGCATAACACCTTGTTTTTTGTATAAAGACACCATAGAGTCTTTATACTACAATAGACAAGCAGTTTCTGCACGAAAAACAACAATGAAAAAAATACTCTACGTAATAACTAAAAGTAACTTTGGAGGCGCCCAGAAGTCAGTGTTTGAGACTATTTCCCTACTTCCAAAAGAGAAATTTGTTATTTCGGTTGCTTGTGGCGGAAAAGGTATCCTTACAGAAAAGCTAAAAGCGCTTGACGTGCCTGTTTTTGAAATACCTGAAATGAAAAGGGATGTTGCCCTACTAAAAGACATAAGCTCTTTCTTCCACATTTTAAAAATAATCAAAAAAGAAAAACCAGACATCGTACATCTCCATAGCCCAAAAGCAGGAGCTCTCGGAGCACTCGCCTGCAGAATACATATCGTCTTTTCTTCTCTGACTTCTCTACTATCAACTACCCACTATCAACTACCCACTATCCTCTACACTTCCCACGGTTGGCCATTCCTTGAAAGTAGGCCTTGGTGGCAAAAACAGATACTTAAATTTATTTCCTTTATCACCATACTCTTGTCGCATAAGACGGTAGTGATTTCAGAAACAGAAAAGAATCTTGTATCCTCATGGCCACTCACAAAGAACAAACTCGTCCTGATTCCCTTGCTACTTTTTCCTGAAAGATTTTTATCTCGAAGCGAAGCAAGAAAAGAATTAGAAAAATACCTCGAACGAACCATCTCCCAAGAAGAATACATTGTAGGAAGTATAGGAGAACTCACCCGAAACAAAGGGTTTCAAAATGTAATCAAAGCACTTGAAGGACTACCTGAGGTAACCTACGTAATCGTTGGAGGAGGAGAACTTGAGGAAACACTCAGAAAAGATGCTCCGTCCAATGTCAGTCTTACTGGCTACATCGAAGGAGCATCCAGATTAATTAAAGCATTTGATGTATTATTGCTCCCCTCACTTAAAGAAGGTTTGCCGTATACACTCCTCGAAGCAACACAGGCAGAGCTTCCACTCTTAGGGACAAACGTTGGAAGTGTGAGTGAAGTAATAACTGAAGGAAAAAACGGATTTCTATTAGAACCAAAAGATCTGTCTACCCTAAAAGAAAAACTTCTTCTTCTTAAAAACAAGTGTCATTTTTCTAAAGAAAATCTAGAGAAAACAAAAAACTATATCGCAGAAAAATACAATAAAAACAACACTGTCACAAAACTTGAAAACCTCTACGAAAAAATATAGTTGGTTATCCCCTTCATTCATTTACATACTAGGTAATAAAGCTTAAAATAGACCTGTCGCCTTATAATTTTTTAGGCGAAAATCTAGTATTTTTTGATAAAAATAAATTTTACCACAAGGGCACTTCTGTTTTGATGAATCAAAACATGTCGCGCAGAAAGGAATTATAGCCTATGCTATGATGAGTTTCGAGAAATTACATTTTTGAGAA
Source organism: bacterium (assembly GCA_031373235.1). GTDB lineage: Bacteria > Patescibacteriota > Minisyncoccia > Phycocordibacterales > CAIRYW01 > JANMMK01. Next base: position 3,179 of record JANMMK010000057.1, read on the forward strand.
AAAGACAGGTTTTAGACAAGAAATTATAAGGAAACAGGTCTATAACATAAAAACTATGGGAGAAATACAATTTGAGAACGAAAGTTCGACCTTTAAGTCTAGAAGAGTTTTCGGAGAACCAGAAACTCCAAAGATGATTAAAGGCATTATGAGAATATTACCAATTAAAAGTGAACAGCAAGCGGGTAACTTACTAATGGCCATCGCAGCTTTAGGGATGCTCGCGTCTATCTTTATTATATATAGTGCCACAGCGACCCCGACTCCAGGAGAATTTGTTATTAACACAAAAACCCCTGATGCAATTAGAAACTTACTACCAAGATAACTATGAAAAAAATAAACCTAAAAAAAGGATTCACACTTATAGAACTTTTGGTAGTAATTTCTATTGTAAGTATCCTCTCGAGTGTAGTCATCTCAAGTCTTAGCGGTGCAAAAACTCGAGCAAGAAATGTTACTGCTATCGCACAAATGAGAGAAGCAGAAAAAGCGCTCGCGCTTTACTATGCTGATAATAATGAATATCCTCCAACTACAGGGGGAGTAACTGTCAATGGAATTGAGTTCTGGTGTATCGGAGGAACAACTTGTCTTTACGGTGGAGTAGCAGTAAACAATCTACTGGCACTTAACGAATCGACCTCAAACAACAACCTCGCAGCAGCATTCTCAACTTATCTTGGCAGAAGCAATATTTCCTTCCCTACAATAACAGTAAATGGTCTCGACTACAGAGGCATTGTATATGCTCGAGTCTCGACAGATGGACTTAGTAACGGTAGTGAGCCTGTACTTATAGCACCTGCCTCTGGGGTAAGTACGACTTACGGACAAACAGCCGGAAGTGATGGTGTTAATCAAATATTTTACATAGCACCAACTGGAGCCACTGCCCCTGACGAATCTTCTGGAAGTGGAGGAGGAAGTGGTGGATCAGGCATGACTGATAACGACAGTGATGGTGTAGACGACAATACAGACAACTGTGTTGGAACATACAACCCTAACCAAGCAGATAGTGATTCTAATGGTACAGGAGATGCCTGTGACTCTGGAAGTGGAGGAGGAAGTATATAAAAAAAATAAAAAATACCCCTTCAATAAAAAAGGGGTATTTTTGTGTTAAAAACTAAATTTACTTTTTAAGAAAAAAACCTACTCCGCAAGTCGCAATAAAGCCAACGAGAGCAATGAGTTTACCTAAAAACATTTCGACGGGATTCTCGAAAATTAATTTAAAATCACCAGTACTAAAAGTTAGCGTATTAAAAGGTGTTGCTGGGAAAACAGGGTTTCCGTTTTGATTTTTCCAAGAAGGAAAATATGCTTGTTTCACTACAACAGGACTTAACGCCATAGGATTCAAAGAGACTTCTACTTCATTATTCTTTTTAACCACCCCTCCAGATACTTTAGGTATAGTGTTTTTTAACTTAATTTGTTCTCCATAGAAGTCATCTATAAAAGATATTATTCCTTCTAATTTTTTTTCATACAGAGATTTAAACATTAACGACGATCCCCTCTCAACAAACATTTCGGCTACCCCTTCAAAAGAATACAAACTCACATCCTTAGAAATATCACTTAAGTTATCCGAGACATACTCGGAGTATTCGGTCACAAAAATATTCTTAAAAAAAGAAAGTTTTTGTGACAAGAGAGGATCTTTCTCGTCAATCCAAACAAAAGTCACTCCCTCTTTATAGTGCCTAAATAAAGCTTCATTAAACTTAACAAACCCGACAGAATCTTTTGTTTGATGTTTTAGTTTTAAACTAGAAACCACGGCAACCGGATCAGAAATAACACAAACTTCACAAGGGGGTGTCAACTTTCTAAAAAAAGAGTACTGCCCAGAAACATACTCCAAGACAAAACCTTTACTACTAAGAAGCTGGCTTTTCATCGCCTCACTCACAGCAACATACCCAGAAACACCAAACATATCACCTAAAGGGATCAAATATTCGTAGTCTTTCTTTTCTTTTATGGGAAACATTTCAACAGGAGAAGAAACAAGTGTGTATGAAAGTGACTTTAAAAAAGGCATAAAAAAATTAGCGTTAGCGGAAGATTCAATAATCACATCATACAGAAAAGTAATATTCCTTTCAGATTGGTCCTTGCGTCCAACCTCATAAATATAAGGCAAGAGTCTAGACACTTCTGATGTGCCTTCTACAACCAAATTACCTCCTCCATTTTTTTCAATATAAGTTAAAATGTTATAAGCACTTTTTACTGGTAAGTTATAGTTTATATTTACTGAATTTTTATCAAACTTTTTTTCAAAAGAACTTCCTAAAAAAAATCCAAATACAACTAATAACAGAGCGACTTTTGTAATATTTCTTACTCTGTAGGATAAGATTGATTCTACGAACAAACCAATAATAAACGGAACAGCGACAAACACGATCGCCAAAGCCCTATAAGAATGCACTACACCGAAACCAACTAACTTAAAAAAGTTAGTTATTGTTAATATAAAAATTAAAAGAAAAGACAAGGAACATACCAAACCTACAAAATTAACTTTTCTTCGAACACCTTCAATCACAACAACAACTGCAGCGAGAATGACTGGCCACCAATGTGCTACTAAAAATAATAAAGTTTGATAAGGAATGACCAAAAGCTTACCGCTAACATACTCAATGTTCATTGCCATAGGTAAGTACCAAATCATCGCCATACTAGTAGCTAAGACACCTTGTAATGTCAGAAGCCCGACTTTACGAATAACTTGGACACCCGATTCTTTTTTACATAAAAAAGATATAAAAAAAAGAATATATGCCGAAAGAAAGAAAATAAAAGTGAGCGGTACAATGTGTGCAGATGAAAGTAGCGCCAACGCTAGTGAGATAGTACCGACAAAAAAAGCTTTTCTATGACCCGAAGTAGACTTCTCTACCACGCCGACCCACACACAAAATATAAGTAAAGAAAAAAAGTGTGGCACCAACCCTATCCCAGCCACAGATTGAAGTGTTCCACCAAAGTTACTATACGATCCCCAAAACAAAGAAAACGTAGCGACAAAAGAAACTACAGAGACAATCTTGGCTATGGTGTTTTTAAGAAATCTAAGTACAACAAAACCAAAAGCTAAAGGTGCTCCCACAAAAAGCATTCCTGCAGTTATTATTTTATAAAGTAACACATAGTCTACTCCTAAGAAGTTATACAAAGTTGAGATAAACACATGAAACAATGGTGCATAAAACTGAGGGAACGGCATCCCTTGAAAACCACTAGGAATATAGCCCCACAAAGATGGAAATATATTTTCTGCATAATACTTACCGACAACAACATGTCCAAAACTATCGATACCAGGAATAATATTTAAAAAAAATGAGATATAGATGTACCCAGCGTTAAAAACACATAACAACAGACCCGCGAGGAGACTCCACGAAATCCAACTCTTAAAATGGATACTAGATGGTTCCTTAAGACTTAAGAAATATAAATAAATATGCTTTAATGGACGCATGATATCTTTAATTATACCTTGTTATAATGAGGAAAGAAGGCTGGAAAAGAGTATCGAAAAAATAATCCCTCTCTTTCTCTCATTTAAACAATTTGAAATCCTGCTCATAAACGACGGCTCAATAGACAAAACAGTCGAAGTGATAAACGAACTTGAAAAAAAACATTCTTTTATACGACATTACTCTCACGAAAAAAATTTAGGAAAAGGAAGAGCTATTAAAAGTGGTATCGAACACTCTCTTGGACAACACATTTTTTTCATCGATGCAGACTACAAAACCCCTATTCTCGAAACAAAAAACCTTCTAGACAAAATGCATCAAAACGATTTTGTAATAGGCGTAAGAAATACTCATCTAGACCAATATGACAAAACGACACCTTTCCTAAGAAGAATGATTAGCGTCTTTGGTAAGTCACTCATCAAAAGAGTACTCCCCTCAATACAAGACACTCAATGTGGTATTAAATGCTTTTCAAGAGAAAAAGCATTACTTCTTACACAATATCAAAAAACAAACCGCTGGCTATTTGATTTTGAGTATCTTGTCATCGCACATGAAAACGACTGGCCCATACTTGAAGTACCTATTACCTGGATACACACTAAAAACAGCAAATTTAGACCTTTCAGAGATTCAATACAAAGTTTTTTTGTTTTTTTTGTTATTGTTTTGAGAAAAAACCTTAACCTCTACAAAATACCAGAGTCTCAAAAAACTAACACCTAAACCTACAACCCCAAAAACTCATTCTGCATGTTTTCTTTGTGCACCACTCGCTTATACCGAGACATACCCATTAATATACCGAGTCCCACAAAGGTAATAAGTGTATGTGACCCTCCATAACTCACAAACGGAAGCGGAATACCGGTGACTGGCATCACTCCAATATTCATACCAACATTGATTAAAAAGTGACTCATAATCCAAATTGCAAACCCAGCACCGAATAATATCTCGAAGTTACTCTCCCCTCTCTTTGCATTGGAAAGCACCCTCCAAATAAAAATAGAAAACGAGATAAATATAAATATCACTCCAACAAACCCCCACTCTTCCGCAAACGCAGCAAATATAAAATCTGTCTCATACTCCGGTAAAAAATTTAATCTTGATTGTGTGCCGTATCCAATACCCTTACCGAGAAGCTCCCCCGAACCTACTGCTATTGTTGATTGATAAGCGTTATAACCCGCACCTCTAATGTCAGCAGTAGGGTTAATGAAAGTCATGATTCGTTTTTTTTGATACTCCTTAAACGCAAACTGCCACAGAAGACCAAAAGATACTGCCCCAATAAGAAAAACTGCGAGAAGATGTTTTTTTGAAATACCTGAAACCAATACCATACCAAACCAAATCAAAGAAATGATGACCGCCGAACCAAGATCAGGTTGTAGCAAAACTAGAAAACATAAAATACCGGCGTACAAACCCGATACAAAAATATGCCTGACATTTGCTATTTCAACATGTCTACGAGAAAAGTATTTTGCTAATACCAATATCAATGTAAGCTTTGCAAAGTCAGAGGGCTGAAAAGAAAAAAAACCAAATTCAAGCCAACTAGTAGAACCTTTGACTGTCTTTCCAAATAAAAATAATGAAGAAAGAAGCGTAACTGCTAGCATAAAAACTCCCACAATAGGTTCAGTTCTTCGGAGGAATCTGAAGTCAATAAAACTAAGTCCGATGCACACCAGTAAAGAAAATAGCACCCAAATAATTTGTCGCGAAAAAAAATGTGCATCTCCTGTAAACGAATTCATGGTTAATAACCCCACTGATACCAAAGGTACAATTGACCCCAGTAACAGGAAATCAACATGCGTTCTTAAAAAACCACTTCTCATGGAGCTAAAATCCTTTCGGCTTCACCATAGGAATAATGTCGACTTTGGCCACAGTTCCCGAAAATGGTTTATTCCACGAAAAAATGATCCTCTCTGTGCTTCCTGCTCTAATAAATGGAACGAGGGTTTGCGATGACCCAATTACGTTACCGTTTTTTTCATAGGCTATTGCAACTATTTGTACGTTTTTTACTTCATACACTTCGGTATTTCGAATCGTTGCTTCTACAAAGGGCCGTTCCTCAATAGTGTCCAGTGACTGATTTTCGACTTTAAGAACAGGCTCAACAAGAGCGCCTTTCTGCCATAGCAACTCACTCTCAAAAGTAAGAGTTGCTCGTTTTGGAATTTGTTCACCAAGAGCAAAAGAATGTTCAAAAATAGGAAATGTTTTATTGGGTGGTATGTATACTGCTCCAATTCTTTCATTCAAAAGTATTCCTTCTCCATCATATAGTTTAATACTGTATTTTGCAGGATTTACAAAGACGCCTTGGTTGGCATTCTCTACGAGTGACACAACATTGTATACACCTTGTGACGCTTCAAAAAAACGTGTAAACACCGTAACTAATTCTTTTGAATCAAAAAGACAGACTTTTTCACACACCCCACCACAATCAATATCTTTTTCATTTTGGTTTTTTAGTCCATCAAAACAAGTCGGTGTTTTGTTAAAAAAAATATTATAGACAGGAATACTTATTCCAAGTGCAACAACAAAAAATGTTACTAGACCGATAATAAGTTGTCTTTGATTACTCCATGACATGCCCCTATTATAGGTTATTTCGAGCAAAAAAAAACCCTCTTCATTGAGGGTTTTTATTTAAAAAATTTTGTTCTTATCTGCCAACAGGCAGACTCTACGTCGCTAATAAAAAAACACCTCCACCAAAAATGGAAGTGTTTAGTTTAAAAAATTAGTTCTGGCGACAACCTACTTTCCCCGTCCATCGAGTATCATCGGCTCAAGAGAGCTTAACTTCTGTGTTCGGAATGAGAACAGGTGTGACCTCTCCGATGAATCACCAGAACAAAATTTTCAAACTTATACTATTCTATATTGAGAACTTAGATTTGACCACAAGTGACTTGTGGTATTGCCTGAAGTGCTGGGATTTGAACCCAAGAAATCGTACTAAAGTAGCACACTACGATATCTCCTTAAGATAGTTTCAGCGTTTGACGGCTTCTAGTTACTTAAGATCGCCATTTCGATAAGGCACAACAGGGAAAGAACAAATTCTTTCGAGCGGGCGGAAGGATTCGAACCTTCGACATTTGACTTATCAAGTCAATGCTCTACCAACTGAGCTACGCCCGCATTCGAAAAAAGGTGGGAAACCGCGCTGCTGAAGCAGTCCGACCGAAACAACGCGGCTCCCACAAATCTAAATTCTCAATATTTTCAAAGGCTAAATCAATCTGAATTAGATTGATCGCCCGGTCACCAAAGGTGACTTAGAGGTCTTTTCGGCTTTATTGCCGATTTAATTACTTTTAAAAGTAATTAAATCGGCAATAAAGCAAGGTAAATGTAAATTTTTAGCACAAAGTGTCATTCACAGTTCCTAATAGGAATCGATTAATTAGTACGCCTCGGCTCAACATATCACTATGCTTCCACCTAGCGCCTATCAACGTGGTCATCTTCCACGGATCTCAAACGATTCCTAATCTTGAGGTTGGCTTCGTTCTTAGATGCTTTCAGAACTTATCCAATCCCGACTTAGCTACAGAGCAGTGCCACTGGCGTGACAGCTCTCAGACCAGAGGTCAGTTCATCCCGGTCCTCTCGTACTAGGGACAAATCCTCTCAAGAATCAACGCCTGCAGTAGATAGGAGACCAACCTGTCTCACGCTTATGTTCACCCAAAAAAGGGTTACAACTCCAATTACTTAGAGGTTCGGACTATATCATCACCAGTTTCTTTCAAAATTTTGGTGGTAAACGTGTAGTCTCTACGGGCCTCTTACGAGTTCCCTCGGAATTATCTTCATCATCAATGTAAGAGTTTTCCGAAATAGTTTACTTGATCAACACATATTTCTATGTGCGACCGCCGTGATATTCGCAAAACTTGCGAATTTTGGTTGTCTCTATAACAGTTCTAGTTTCCAAAATGGAATACTATGTGTACTTTTCGATGGTTCAGACTGCTGAAAAGTTATGAGTTACCAGTTATGAGTTAACAGAATTTTATATCTATTAACCATCTAACTAGTTACTATTAACTACTCAACGGTCTGAACCCAGCTCGCGTATCTTTTTAATTGGCGAACAGCCAAACCCTTGGGACCTTCTCCAGCCCCAGGATAAGATGAGCCGACATCGAGGTGCCGAACTCCGCCGTCGATATGGACTCTTAGGCGGAACTAGCCTGTTATCCCCAGAGTAGCTTTTATCAGATAATCTCCCGCAGCATCTAATGCCAACGGTCGGTTCACTTTGCTCTGCTTTCGCATCTGCTCGACACTTACGTCTTGCAGTCAAGCCAGCTTATGCCAATGCACTATCGGCACGGTTTCCATTCGCGCCTAGCTGACCTTAATAGACTCCTCCGTTACTCTTTAGGCTTATGTTACAAAATTAAGTGTAAACACTTAATCTGGGTAATACATTTCTGCTTACCTCTCATTGTCACCAATGAGATCGGACTATATCATGTTCTCTTTCGAGAACTGAGCGTGTAGTCTCTACGGACTCTCTGCTTGCGCAGGTTGCCTCGGTATTGTCTTTTTATTTTGTAAAAAGGTGTTCACCGATATAGCTCATTTTTCAATCGCAATCACTTGCGAAAGTCCCCCTTGAAACAAAAAGATTTCTATTAGAATCTCATATGTTTTTTATCGCTCTGAAACGATCACTTACTTGTATTTACATACAAGCAGACTTATTTATTATTTGGTCGAACGAAAATCGACTTAGTACTTATTAAATTAATAGTACGACGGGTGCGCTAAAGTTAAGGATAGCGCCCCACTAAAACTGCCCATCAGATACTGTCCAATGTAGTTTTTACCTACAATGTTAGCACATACACTAATACAGAATGGTATTTCACTGACGAGTCCGCCGCAACCGAAACCGCGACTTCAACCTCTCCCATCTATGCTACGCAGTACACGCGTATATGCAATATCAAATTACAGTAAAGCTTCTGGGGTCTTTTCGTCTAACTGCAGGTAACCGGCATCTTCACCGGTATTGTATTTTCACCGGGCAAATCCCCGAGACAGTTCTCCAGTCATTACACCATTCGTGCGCGTCAGAACTTACCTGACAAGGAATTTCGCTCAATTATTCCTCCAAATTGGACTCTATCTTCATCCTCTAATATTACTTAGTTCGGATGTATGGTGTTGGTCTCTTGTGAACCATATTTTGGACTACTCAATGCATTACTGCAGAGTAGGTAGCTTTTTTTGTGTAATCTATTCTTTCAACTATTTATCTTTTTCTATAACCAGTCCTAGTCCGTTTAATATTCATTCTTGCGAACAAATACTAAACCTTAGGACCGTTATAGTTACGGCCGACATTCACCAGGGCTTACAACAATCACCAATAATATTGCTACTACCAACGTCGTTGTTTGACCTTCTGGCATTGGTCAGGTGTCACCCCCTATACATCCTCTTGCGAGTTCGCAGGGAGCTGTGTTTTTGATAAACAGTTGCCAGAGAAACTTTAGCTGCGGCCTCTCAATAAAGAGAGGCAGACCTTATCCCGAAGTTACGGTCGCTTTTTTGCCGAGTTCCTTGGGGATCTCTCACCCGTTCGTCTTGCTCTACTCGAGCTGATCACCTGTGTCGGTTTGCGGTACGGTCGATTATATCTGAAGCTTAGAAGTTTTTCTTGGAAGCGTGCTTTGCAATCTTTGCCTGTATTGCTACAGACTTACCTTTACTTCTTGAATTCCTCAATAAAGAGAGTACCCGGATTTTCCTAGATACTATTCTCAAAGCAAAGACAGAAATCCAATTATCTGCATTACATACTACACTCCGTCCCTCCATCGCAATATAATTCGGTCACGGAATATTAACCGTGTGTCCATCGGGTTCGGATCTCTCCATCCCCTTAGGGCCGACTAACCCTTGGCTGATCTTCATCGCCAAGGAAACCTTGATCTTTCGACGTATGAGTATCTCACTCATATTGTGGTTACTTGTGCCAACATTCGTACTTCCAACCGCTCCAGCATGGGTCACCCCTTTGCCTTCATCGCAGATTGGAAAACTCTCCTACCGCGCCACAGTGCCGAAGCACCGTGACACCCTCAACTTCGGTATTACATTTAGCCCCGATTATCTTCGGTGCAGAATCTCTAGGTGAGTGAGCTGTTACGCTTTCTTTAAATGATGGCTGCTTCTAAGCCAACATCCTCAATGTATAAGAAATTCCACCTCCTTGTGATGCACTTAATGTAAATTTAGGGACCTTAATTAGAGATCTAGGCTCTTCCCTTTTTGACGTATGGAGCTTAGCCCCCATCGTCTAACTGCTACGCTTTAACTGACTGGTATTCGGAGGTTGATAGGACTCGCGAGATTTCTCCCTGTCGAGTCCTTCCAGTGCTCTACCCCCAGCAGGAACACGTAACGCTAGCCCAAAAGCTATTTCGGAGAGAACCAGCTATTACCAGGCTCGATTAGCTTTTCACTTCAACCCACAGATCATCGGAAAGTATTGCACGGCTTAACCGTTCGGGCCTCCCCCTTCCTTTCGGAAGGGTTCACCCTGTCCATGGGTAGCTCGCTCTGGCTTCGGGTCTAATGTGTACTACGAACGCACTATTCATACTCGGTTTCCCTGCGACTCCGGGCTCGCGCCCTTAGTCAAGCAGTACACATTAACTCGTTGGCTCATTCTTCAATAGGCACGCCATGACGGATATAAATATCCGCTCTGACTCCTTGTAAGCATATGGTTTCAGTTCTATTTCACTCCCCTCAACGGGGTTCTTTTCACCTTTCCCTCACGGTACTAGTTCACTATCGATCTTGTGGAATATTTAGCCTTACCGGTTAGTTCCGGTGGATTCCCCCGAGCCATTCGTGTCTCGAGGTACTCAAGAATGACAATAAAAGTTGTTTTGTTTTCGAATACAGGACTATTACCTTCTTCGGTGTTTCTTTCCAGAAACTTCTTCTAACAAAACAGTTTGTAACTTTTCTGTATTACTACAATTTGTCACCTTACAACCCCGACAGTTTTTGCTTCTAGGTCGCTTGCGCGAACCAGAAACAAAAAATGTCAGTTTGGGCTTCTTCGCTTTCGCTCGCCGCTACTTACGAAATGCTGATTAGTTTATTTTCCTTCAGGTACTGAAATGTTTTACTTCCCTGAGTGCGTGAATTTATCTTGCGATAAAAACAATTAAGTCGAGCTTAATTAGGTTTCCCCATTCGGAAATCGACGGGTCAATGGTAGCTTGGCACCTCACCGTCGCGTATCGCCGCTTTGCTGCGTCCTTCATCACTTCCAACAAGTCTAGGCATCCGCCATATGCTCTTACATTCCTATTAGGAAATGTAAAAACCACTTTATGCTATTTTTATACTTATCATTGATGTACGTTTTACATCAAGACAAGTTTTACAATTTTACCT
>JANMMK010000083.1:0-13962 GCA_031373235.1 bacterium
AAGAACTTGGTAATTATCTAAAAAAGGAACAAGGCAAACTTTCAAAAAAAATGAAAGAAGCTATCAAAAAAGACATCTTTAACTTTTTTTGTTTTGAAAAAGAAGCCGAGCCTTCCCTCTTCCTTTCTGCGCCAAAAACAATGAGTTACTTATCTGAAAGTAGCAGGACACATTTCAAAGAAGTACTTGAGTACCTTGAATCCCTCGAAATTCCCTACACCATCAACCACACTCTTATTGGTTCACGAAGTTACTGTAGTGACACTGTATTTGAAATTACCGGTACTGAAAAAGGTAAATCAGAAATACTCGCCATTGGAGAAAGGTACAACGGACTCGCAAAAAAAGCTCTTGGAAAAAAAGATATCTCTGCAATTGGCATCGCACTCCTCCTACATCCACACTTTGTTTCAAAAAGAGCTAAAAAAGAAAAAATTCTTGCTCCTAAGTTCTTTTTTATCCAATTAGGATTCAGCGCAAAACTACAAAGCTTAAAAATTATGGAGCTTTTAAGACAGGCTGGTATCCCCGTAGAGCAATCCCTCTCAAAAGATAAGTTATCTATACAGCTCGCGAGTGCTGAAAAAATGAACATTCCTTATATCCTCATGCTAGGACAAAAGGAGGCTATCGAACACTCTGTGGTAGTAAGAGAAATGAAAACAATGTCCCAAGAAACAATACCGCTCGACAAACTAGTCTCTTATCTAAAGAAACTCCCTTAATCACTCTCTATATCTTGCCAAAATAACACACTAATGATAAAGTAAATCCCTATGATAAACGTTGAAGTAACAAAAAACCAAGCAGAAAATAACAACAGTCTTCTCAGACGTTTTACAAAACGTGTGCAAGAATCTGGTATTATTAAACGAGTTCGAGGTATTAGATACAAAGACCGAAATAAATCTCCTTACGTAAATAAGAAAAAAACTCTCGCATCACTTGAACAAAGAGGAAAAATAGAAGAAATGCTAAAACTTGGAAGAAATCCAGAACTTCTAAAAAGATAAGGCTCATGTTTCATGGAGACAGACTCTTTCTCAGTAAAAAATAAAACAAAAACAAACCCGCCTATCAGCGGGTCTGTTTTTAATAAAATAAAAAATAGTGTACTTGGCGAAACATACAACCTCTCACTTTGTTTTATTGGAGAGAAAAAAATCAAAACACTAAACGGAACTTACCGACAAAAAGATTACGCGACAGATATTTTAAGCTTCTCACTTGATAAAAAAAACGGAGAAATTTTTATCTGCGAAAAAAAAGCAAAACAAAAAGCACTTGAATTTAAAAGGCCTTACAAAAAGTTTTTACCATTTTTATTCATACACGGACTTTTGCATTTGAAAGGAATGGCACATGGTAGTAAAATGGAACGTGAGGAAGAAAGGTTTCAAAAAGAATTTGGTATCTAGTAATATTTGAAACATAAGCTTCGTCCTTTATTTTTACATGACACCTCGTATTTCTGTCGGCCTAGACGTCGGCAGTAAAACAATCAAAGCAATAGTTGCTGAATACTCAAGCATTGAGCACAAACACAAACCAAAAATTATTGGTATTGGTTATGCTGAATCTAAAGGCATGCGTCATGGTTACGTAACCCAAAGTGACGAAGTCGCTCCTGCAATCAAACAAGCAATAGAAAATGCTGAAAAATCTTCTGGCTACAAGGTAAGCAAGGTTTACCTTGGCATTGGTGGTATCGGCTTATCCTCGGCTATTTTTGGCTCTTCAATAGAACTCCCGCAAAATGAAACAGAGATAACCAGTAACGACACAAAAAGGTGTATTGAACTCTGTGAAAGTGAACTGCCTCCAGCTTTTCTTTTGAATAAAGAAATTATCCATGTCATTCCTATTTCATGGAAAGTTGATGGTAAAAACCTTCTTGGAAAACCTCATGGCATGAAGGGCAAAAAATTAGAATGTAAAGCACTGGTTGTGGTGGCTATGTCAGAACATGTGAACGGTCTTATCGAAGCAATTTCTTCTCTCGGTATCGAAGTAGAAGACGTTATGGCAACTCCTCTCGCGACAAGTCTCTCAACGCTTTCTAAAGCACAACAAGTTGCCGGAGTTGCTTTACTTAATATAGGAGCTGAGACGGTATCAATTAGTGTATTTGAAAATGGCACACCTATCTCACTTGAAATATTCCCCATTGGTTCAAACGATATCACTAACGACATTGCACTCGGACTTAAAATTTCACTCGAAGACGCAGAGCGCGTCAAGCTTTCAAAACCAGAAAGTGTCCCCTACCCAAGGAAAAAACTAGAAGAAATAATCACCGCGCGTCTTTCAGATATCTTTGACCTCACCGCCTCACATCTCAAAAAACTGGGAAAAACTGGTTTACTTCCTGCTGGTATTCTTATGACTGGTGGAGGAGCTGTTGGTCCACACATTGAAGAATTGGCAAAATCTCAACTCAAACTCCCTGCAAAAAAAGTGGCAATAAAATTTGAAGGCGAAACAAAAATCGAACCAAAAAATGGTACATGGTCTCCCGCATACGGACTCGCAATATTTGGTATTTCTTCGACTGACGGAGGATCTCCACTTTCTCATTTTAGCTTCAAATTCGGAGGCCGAGTAAAACGAGGATTGTTTGAATGGATAAAAAAACTACTTCCATAACTAGGAAGTTTGATAAGTTAGACAGTAAAGATAGTTAGGTAGAAAATCTTATTCCTGTTAGCGGAAGACTATGTTTTTTAAGAGAACTCTCGAAGAAAATACCCTTCCTAGTTAGCGAAGGTTTAGTTGTTTTTGAAAAGCTCACGAAGGCCTGGCTGAGGCAGTAGTAAGAAAAAATATAGCCATATTTTTTCGTGTTTTTCAAAAATAACTAAACCGGAGCGTCCCCTTGTCGTTTGGAGTCTTTTTCTGTATTATATCCCCATAGTAAACCTTAGAAATTAAAGAGATTTCATATGCCACAAATCAAACCCGAAGTAGAAACATTCGCACGAATTAAGGTAATCGGTGTTGGAGGTTCAGGAAAAAACGCGATCAACCACATGATTAACTCTAAGATAAAAGGAGTTGATTTTATTGCAGTAAATACAGACGCACAAGACCTTCATCATTCAGAAGCTCGAAAAAAAATTCACATTGGAAAAAATCTTACTAAAGGACTTGGAGCTGGAATGAACCCAGAAATTGGTAAACGAGCAGCAGAAGAAACCAAAGAAGAAATTCAAGAAGCAATCAAAGGCGCTGATATGGTATTTATTGCTGGAGGAGAAGGAGGAGGTACTTGTACCGGAGCAGCTCCTATCATTGCAAAAACTTCAAAAGAACTTGGAGTGCTCACCATTGCGGTTGTCACAAAACCATTCATGTTTGAAGGACAGCAAAGAACCAGAATGGCAGAAGCAGGACTCGCTGAACTTCGAGGATGTGTTGATGCAATCATCGTGATTCCAAACGACAAACTTCTTTCAGCAATCAGTAAAGACACAACAGCTAAACAAGCATTCATGATGTGTGATGAGATCCTCAAACAAGCAGTAGAAGGAATTTCTGATCTCATTACAACTCCTGGAATTATTGGAAACATTGACTTCGCAGACATTAGAGCCGTACTTGAAGACGCCGGAAGCGCATTAATGGGTATCGGAACTGCGAGTGGAGAAAACCGAGCGACAGAAGCAGCAAAACTTGCTATCAACTCCCCTCTTATTGACCTCTCGATACACGGAGCAAAAGGTGTTCTCTTCTCTATTGCAGGAGGAGAAGATCTTACTATGTTTGAAATTCAAGATGCGGCAAAGGTAGTTACTGAGTCAGTTGATCCAAATGCAAAAATAATCTTTGGAACAGTGAACGACACCAAACTTAAAAAAGGAGAAATCAAAGTGACTGTCGTTGCGGCTGGATTTCCTGAACAACCTCCTAAAAAAAGTCTTTTCGAAGGAAAAATATTTAATAGTATGACTCCACCGAAAGAAGAAGCTAGACAAGAACCTACTGTCTCTCTCCCAGAAACAAAATCTTCTACTCCAAACGAAGAAGATGACTGGGGCGCTGTTCCAGCATTCCTAAGACGAAGTAAACTTAAATAAATCTGACAGATATATTAGTACCTTTTTATGCAATACGAACTCATTATTATTGGTGGCGGTCCTGCTGGCGTATCAGCTGGAGTCTATGCCGCGCGAAAAAAGCTAAAAACTCTTTTTCTCACAACTGACTTTCAAAGTCAAAGCACTGTTTCAGAAGACATTCAAAACTGGATTGGTACTATCTCTATTTCAGGCAGTAAGTTTGCAAAAGACATGGAAGCACATCTCAGGGCTTATGCGGGAGACTCTGTCACCATCAAAACGGGAGTGCGGGCAGAAAAGGTAGAAAAAATAGAAGGTGGTTTTTCTCTAAATCTAAAAGGAGGAGAGATGTTTACATCAAAAACAATTCTGATCGCTACTGGCTCTACAAGACGGAAACTTGAAGTAAAAGGCGCAGATACCTTCGAACACAAAGGGCTCACCTACTGTGCTACTTGTGACGGACCACTTTATGGTGGAGCAGATGTAGCGGTGATTGGAGGAGGAAATGCGGCCTTTGAAACTGCAGCCCAGCTTTCTGCCTATTGTAAAAGCGTCACTATTCTAAATAGAAACAAGGATTTCAGAGCTGACCCTGTCACCGTAGAAAAAGTTCTGGCAAAAGAAAACATCTCTTCCATCGCACCAGTTGAATTCGTAGAAGTAACGGGAGAGAAATTTGTAAACGGCATCACTTACAAAAACGAAGCGGGAGAAACTACAACTCTACCTGTCACTGGTATCTTCGTTGAGATCGGACTTATTCCTTCAACATCTTTCTTGAAAGGAGTTGTGGAAATGACTCAAAGCGGACAAGTGATTGTAGATTCCCGAACACAGCAAACAAAGACTCCTGGTATCTGGGCGGCTGGAGATTGTACTGATGGTCTCTACCACCAAAACAACATCTCCTCAGGAGACGCAGTTAAAGCCCTCGAGGATATCTATGTAAATTTACACACGAAATAACTAAACTCATGTATTTCTGGGTAATAACTTGGTTACTTTTTTGGACTACTGCATTGGGTGTAACAACCTATATTTTTAAAAAATATAAAGTTACTTATTATGAAAAATCCTGGCAACACACTCTTTTTTTCATATTCCTTTCACTAGCCCTCTTTGTTGTTTATCACAAACAATTCATTTTCTACTTTGAAAATATTTCTTTCGGGCACATAGTAACAATTCTATCTCTATTCATAGCATGGTTTTTAATACCAGCTATATACAAAAAAGACTGGTACACCAAAAAAGAAAGATCTGGCTATCAGCTACCAAAATTTTTTGAAATACTTTTCCAAGATATATGCTTTTTAGGAGGACTACTCACCTTCGGAGTTTCTCCGGTCACGTTTGGTTTAATATTTTTTATTGTTCATATTCCAGGAATTTTTCTTCTTCCTAAAAAATTTGCCCTTCTACCAATAACAGCTTCGCTCTTTGGTGGTTTAATTTTTGCATATTTACAATCTAAAGGAATCTTAGGGTTCCTTATCGCATTTTTTATACACCTTTCATTTTGGGCAAGTTTGCATTATACCCTTTCAAAAAAAATCTTCGGACTAACACCTTTAAAAAGGTAAAACTAAGTTTTTTTACTAAGTACATAAATTAACAGTATTATTTCTTTTTAGAGAAAAAACTTTGAAAAGGATTGTAGCTAGTAAATTCTGGATAATCAACAATATCCACTCCCTCAACCCTTTTAACATAGTTTGAAAATTTTGTAGTAAAAGGCAGAGCAATAATTTCATATAAAATTTTTGCAACCCAGATTGTTAGTATGGTAATAATAAGGTTTTTTGTTTCTAAGACTCCATAAAACGCCACAGTAATAAAAATAATAGAGTCAACGAATTCACCTGCAATCGTTGATGCCACAAATCTCCACCCTTGATACAAACCTCTTTTACCTTGATGCCAATATTTCATTTTCGACAACACAAAACTGTTCGTAAATTCACTAAAAAAATATGCAACAAGACTTGCAAAGGTAATACGCGGAACAATTCCCAAGATAGTCATATAGGCTTCTTGGTGATGCCAAAACTCTGGTGCGGGAAGTTTGCCCACGAGATAAAACATGAGTGCTGCAAATATATTACAGGACATACCTGTCCATATAATTTTCCTTGATCTCTGGTATCCATATATTTCTGTTAAGATATCATTAAAAATAAAAGTAATAGGAAATACAAGGGTTGCACCTGAAATTATAAATGGACCTATTTCAATGAATTTAGAAGCTAAAGGCGCAACTATAACCAATGCCGTACAAAATATACCGCAAAAAATTCCATAAAATTTAAAATCTTTTTCTATTATTATATTTTCCATAATAAATAGATTATGCATTCGGATAGCAAGAATGTCATTCTTGTCGACAAATTATTGACAAACAACTTTTTTAACATTATATTATAACAGTAATATGTTGACGAAAAAATCGACAAAAAATAATACCTCTCTCTTAGAAACGCTTAGCGCATTCGGCTTAGAAGAATCCGAAGCAAAATCGTATCTTTCCCTTCTTCCTCTTGGACAAACAACAGTATTAAAGCTTTCCCGAAGCTCCGGTATAAAAAGAACTAGTCTCTATCACATATTAGAAAGCCTCAAAAACAAAGGGTTGATTCGAGAAGAATTTTCGGGCTTCAAAAAATATATAGTCGCTGAAAACCCCAAACACTTACCCGAAGCCATTGAACATAAAAAACAGAGATTAGAAAAGATAATTCCTGAACTTTCTTCACTCTATAAATTAAAAGAGGACTGTTCTGTTATAAAATATTACGAGGGACTCGCTAGTGTTAAAAATTTATATAACAGCGTATTAGATGAAATCAGATATGGCGACTTTTATTATGTTATTTCTGATGACGCACAATGGTTAAAAGCCGATCAGTTATTTTTTGAAAATTTTATTGAGAAAAGAGCTCAAAAATGTATTCAAACAAAGCTTCTCCTCGCACCCTCCCCAGACTCAATCAGGGCGCAAAAGAGAATGTTGTCTCAAAACAACATCATAAAACTACTCCCTGACAACTTCGAAATAAAAACAAACATAGCCATAACTCCAAAAAGAATAATCTTTCATCAGATGCATGACCCCGTCCACGCAATAGTACTAGAGACAAAAAGTATTATTGATGCTCATAAAAAGCTTTTTGAACTACTCTGGGAAAGCCACTAAGTTAAAATTTTACCAACAACGCATCTTCTGCCAGATAAAATAAATCAAACTTGCATGTTTCCATGCAGGTTCGTTGTTCAAAATTCAACTTCTATCCTAACTCTCGTTTGATGATGTAAGAAATATCCTCGTCTGTTTCGATTTCTCTCTTAGGGTCATACTCGAAGGTGATACCACCTTGAGGCACCCTCCCCACTCCAAGTATCTTCCTCGTTTTGACAAGTTCGGGAAAAGAAGTTTTCACTACTCCCCGACCGAGTTCGCTATTAGCCGCACAAACGAGTTCGCTATTTCCTAAAGCAACAAGCACATGAGAAATCCTGTTTGGATTTTTCATTGGATCGAGTTTCCCCGCAGTGTATACACTATTTACAAAGACGATATCACCTCTTTGGAGGCTGATAGCGCCGCCCCCAAAGGCATGTATGGAGTTCATCTCGAGAAACAGTCTAAACTGCTGCTCAGGACGCCTTGGAAGCCAAAGTCCTCGGCGTCCGAAGACCCACTTAGAGAAACTTGAGCAATCAAAGAATTCTGGGGCTTGCCACTGTCTGGCTCCCCACTTCCACGATCGACCAACAAGGCTTTCTGCAAGTGACGGAACATTGACTTCGACTCTATAAATTCCCTTTGACGCTAAAATTGAACAGAGGTACTCGTCAGAAACTGTGAGGTTGAATTTTGGTTTAAAGAACAGAATACGATTTTGTGTACTGTGAATATTCATAATAAAAAAAGACACTTCGAAAAGCGCCATCTTTTACTCTAAAGAAACTTATTGAAAACTAGACCAAATTTTTTTGTTTTTATTGTTTAGCATAAAATTATTTTTTTTGAAATTGAGCGTCTGTGGTCACGAATATTTTACTCGCCGTCGCTTGTAAAACCGAATGCCTGTGGTCACAAGTATTTTTCTAATCTGTGGTCAAAAATAATTTGTTCGCCGTCGCTCACAAATTTCAATGTCTGTGGTCACAGATATTTTCTTGCTAGAAAATTCTGCGACCCCGCCTCGCGCCGTCGCGCTCCGGCTCGCACAAAATGTCCCACATTTTGTGCGCGGTACAGGATTCGAACCTATGGCATCAACAACGTCAATGTTGCGCTCTACCAACTGAGCTAACCGCGCATATTACTAATTCAATGTAACTAGCTCCATAGCTTAACTACCAAGTCAGCTAACCGCGCATCTTTTAATTACCCTTTAATTTATAGCATACTTAACAAAGTCTTTCCAATGAAAAAACCTATTCCAAAATTTTGCCATTTTTCATAAAATCTGCTATATTCTTAGCAAGTTTTTAGTGATTTAGTTTGTTAGTTTCTTAGGTTAAACTCTGATGTTTTACTATCCAACTAATAACTATCAACCTGCCTAGCCGGCAGGCAGGCTAATAACTTCTTCATCGGCCCCATCGTCTAATGGTTAGGACAGCAGGTTTTCAATCTGTTAACCGGAGTTCGACTCTCCGTGGGGTCACACTTAAAGACTTATTAGTCTTAAATTCTTCAGATAGTATATATGGTAAGGATAGTTTAGGTGTTCCATTAACTATTTCTGAGTAAGTTGGTAATTCATCAAATACAAGCCCAAACAACCCCTTCAAAGCGAGTATGTTCTTTTGTTTTACAAGCATTTCCACTGGGTGTTCCATTAAATCTTTTACATATCTCACAAATGAGTGAATATCATTCTCTTGGACCTCCAAACCATTCCTTTGCTCTCGCATCTTTTCTATTTGTGAGTGTATATCTTCAATCTTCTTTTCTAGTTCACTTCTGATTATTTCATTTCTTGTTGATGTATAGGCTTCTATGATTTGTTTCTTCTCAGTCTCGAGTTCTATAACCGACGTACCAACTTTAACAGAGAACTCCCCGAGCTCTTTTTCTTTTTCACGGTACTTATTCATAAGAGTAGCTTCAAAGGTCTTTATAAACCCCTCATCCTTATATTTAAGCTTAGATATAAATTCGCTTAACTTCTTATCAAACTCAACCTTGTTTATACCTAAGTATTTATGGTCACGTGCACAATGATAAGTAGGTATTTGTTTAGTCTTTCCTTTTGGAGCACTACCGAGAAAAGGCTTCTTACATTCAGGGCACAAAATAACAGACTTGTGTGGAAATAACGGGTTGTCTCTCATTCTTTTTAATTGACGTGGGTCATAGTCTTTGTGAATTTTTATACTCCCGTCTTTTTTCTCTTCTATGTATACCTTACCCTTATTTGCTTTATTGAATGTATCAATGCTTACAAGCCCTTTATACTGCGTTCTGAGGGGTATTTCTAACCATTTCTCAGTGTTTATACCTGCATAGATAGGTCTTTGTCTTATTTTCTGTAATTGTTTTACTGTAAGCTTTATACCACCCTTAGCACCTATTATTTTTGTCTTTTCTTTTGACCAATAATTTTGTATTGGTGAACGATAACCCATAGCATTTACGTAATCCACAACTTCTTGGTCCGTGTGACTTATACTCATCTCAAACATCTTGGTAAAGAAAATGGCTCTTATTGGGTCTGGTTTTTGTATCACTTTCTTTTTTCCTTCAACAAAGACTCTTTCGTTTATAAAACCATCGTTTGCTTGTCTGACCTTATACCCATCTCTTACTAGATTTATCTCAGCACCAATCATTCGAGTGAGTATTGTATTTACTTCACTTTTACTTTGCTGTGCCAACACAAGCTCTGTAATCTCACTGGGATGAATGGTGCTCCAATCATATTGAACACCAAGATGCTCAAGTGTATTTTTTGATTGTTGTATAACACCGTTTGCATCAATTAAGCCAACTCCATAATTTGCCAATTTCTGCTTCAAACTCTCATAGCCTAAAGTTCCATTTCTCGTAAAGCGGTCAATAGCACGAAATATTATAAATTTAATTTTATTTGGGTGACTTTTAATGTATGTAAAAAGCTCTTCTATTTTAGGTCTCACATCTTTTCTGCCAGAGAATTGTTCTGAAAATATTTCAAGTATATTCAAATTGTATCTTTCGGCAACCTTATTACAAATTATCTTTTGGTCCTCAATACTTTCACCTTGTTGGGCTTGTTTAGATGAGCTCACTCTTAGATATATTAAGGCATTTTGTTGAGATAGTTTTTCCATATAAATATTATATCTCAGTTTTATTTTTAACTTCTTCGTGCCACACAGAAAACAATATCTCAGCCATCTGGTCCTGTTGGTCCCGTAGCTTAATAACCTGCTCATCAGTAAGCTCTGTTGTACCGTTCTTTATTAGTATTTGTTTGAAAGTGTTTAGCTCAATCATCCCAGTTATTAGTAGGATGTCGTCAAAAAAAAAGACGACCACCTTGCGATAGTCTTCTTTGGAGTTCTTTTAGATTTTTAAGTATTCCAAAGATGCCTATCGGCTTCTACTGGACTAATTAAAAAGCTTTTTTAATTACTTTTACATAAATATAATACCAATAATAAAAACACAGGTCAAGCAAAATGACCGAAATTATTAGAGATTTGTTAAATATTTAATTTAACAATTTGAGAGCTTCCACCTCGTCTTTTTCTATAGATACCTCAACTGCGTGTTTTGCTTTACTTAGTAGTTCTTGCGCTTCAAGTTGCTGTCTTTTTGCAGATACAATAAGTTCTTTAATTTTAAGTTGCACACCCTTATCAATTTTGGGTAATAATATACGGCTAATTGATGGTTTTGGGATTGCTGTTAAGATAGTTCCTTGTGCTTGTCTTTTTAGGAGTGATTGAAATGGTTTTGATTTTAAGAGTATTAATGCAACTTCAGGTTCGTATGCTTTTTCTTTCAAAATAAAGAAACCGGTTGAGCCGATTATATTCTTTTCATTTGATGTTATAACTGCGACTTTCTCCAGTGAACCCTCCACGGAAGAAAGTATCAAGTCGTTTTGTTTCAAAATCATTTTACCCCTACTCGGCAATTCAGAACCTTTTAAGGGTGTGAAGTTATCAACTGTCCCAGTAGTATTATTCACATCAGCAAGCTCAACATAGAGATATTCTTTATCGGCTTCAATTTTTTCTGTCTTGTTTGAAACAATAAACAAATTATCTAAAGTATCAAAACCTTGTTTACATTCTCTTATTTTTTCTTCTAGGTAATCATACTCAGGTTGCCAGTATTCAGCATCAAAACGATTATCCCTTAAGCATTCACTCAGTTCACGAACAGATAAACCATTCTCACTAGGAATATGAGTACCTAGGCCGAGTTCTTTTAATAATATATTTTCAGCATCTTCATAAAACTTTTTAGACTGCACAGTTAAGTCGTGGGTTTGTGTGTGTAGAGAATGTATTTTATTTACAAAACTATTACTCGCAAGTGGCACAAGAACATCACCAACCTCAACATTGTTTAGGTTTACCTGCTCAGTTTGTCTACTAAGATAATATAGTTGTTGTTTGCCGTACTTGCACATTAAAAAGCAAGTGAGATATCCTGATGCAATCGTGGGTCTTATAAGTGAGATATTTTGATTGATTGACGCTTTACCTAGGTCAGGAAAAATCCTCGCAACACGCCCAACAACTTCAAAGGTTGCTCCAATAATAGTAACGATGATGTCGTCATTTTTAAGTGTTGCATTTTTTAGTTTATTTGCTCCCTTATCAGAGAGGAAATGATTGAAATTTTCTACGATTTGGTTATCTCGCAAGTTATCAGTTTTAATAAACTTCACGTCACCACCATAAAAACTCTCTTCTTTCATAGAGGGAGTATGTCCAGTAGTGATATTTTTTGAGACTAACTCTGAAAGTTTTTTATATTGTTTTTTTTTTACAGCACTAACAATATCCAAAAAGTGAGGCTGATAGTGTTCAGCATCAATACGATTTGCAAGATTTAACTCACTCAATTTTACTTCTGAGATACTAAATTCCATAAAATTATTTTAGAAAACCTAATCCCTGCTTCTTGCCCCAAGTGACAAACGCATCTGCGATTTCGTCCAAGTCGCAAAGGTATTTAGGATTACCGTCCGTATCTTTTACAATACTACCGTCTGCTTCCTTTTCAAAAATATAATCACCACTGTTATCTTTGAATGACTGCTTCTGTGTGGCAAAGAAAATAGGATAGTCTTTGACTGTCGGACTTCCACCTGCATCTACTTCGTTTTCACTCCACTTTTGCAAGAATATAACGGAAGTCTTTGTGCCTGTGTGTGGCTTGAATGAATTGCCATGCAACCCCACTACTGCCAAGATACGAGCCTTTTGCATTATGTATTTACGGACATATTCCTCACTTGTGTTATTGAAAATACCTTGTGGAAGCACAACAGCAAGTCTGCCTCCTGCTTTTACGAAATCAAGATTTCTCTCAATGAAAAGCAAGTGTCTGTCCACTGATTTTTGCATCTTACCCTTAGCATTCTTACCAAGTACATACTGAGACAGTAAATGTTTTTCTTTTACTTCACCTGCAAATGGAGGGTTGGCAAGTAGAACATCAAACTTCAACTCTTTTAAGTTTTCTTTGTTGTCAGCAGTCTTCGTGTGGTCGTCATATTCTTGCACTAAATCATAGTCGCGTAGTTCTGCCTTAAATCGTTCAGGCCACTCCTTTGTATCAAGTGAAGTAGTCTTGTAGATATGACTTTTGCCGTCGCCAGCGATAACCATAATCGCACGACTAATCTTTGTTGATTTCTCATCAAAGTCTATGCCGAATAGATACCGCATTGCGTAATCTTTCATTCCTGCTTTTGAGAGGTTCTCATTTTTAGCAACATACTGCATTGTGTGTACCAAGAACCCAGCACTACCACAGGCAGTGTCTATGACATATTCTTTTTTCTTCGGATTCATCATTTGCACACACATATCAATCACGATACGAGGTGTAAAGTATTGACCTTTCTTGCCTTTAGCTACATCAGGGAGTAGGTACTCAAAAGCCTCGTCAATAATACGAAGGTTTGAACCAAACAAACGAACGTCTTGTAGTTCACCCACACAAATTGAAAGATGCTCGGGTGATAGTTTTATTTTGTCAGTCTTTTCAAATATCTCAGGCCATTCTTTTTTAGCGTCCTCAAAAAGATCGTTGACTACTTTCATTGTGTCCTCAGGCTTACCAGTTGGACTTTTCCTGAAATAGAGTTCCTCCCCGTTACGAGAAACAGCCTCTTTTTCGTCATAAAGTTTTGCGTAAATTAGTTTGAATATTTCATCAAAACTATCAAAGCCTGAGTTAGCAAGCACCAACTCCTCCAATGTTTTGATAATAATTTTAAGGTCTTGCTCATTCAGGTCTTTGAGTGTCTTTCTCTTTTGGAGAACATCAGCAACATCTTCACCATATGCAGGTATTTGGTCTAGGGTATCAAAATCTTTTGGATATGGACGGAAAAGTATTAGCTGGTATTTACCGTTAAGGGCAACACCGATAGGCGAACCCTCAGCATTTAGGTATGACTTCAACTGTTGAATATCGTTCTCAGCATTTGGTGCTTTTACTTCAATAATCATTTTAATTGTCTGCCAAGTGTCATCTGTGTAAACAACTATGTCAGCACGCTTGTTGTCATTTTTCTCACGACCAAATTGTACAATTTTTTCAATTTCAATGTGTGTCTTTGGATATTTATATTTCTTTGTGAGTTCTAAGAGGTAAAGTTGGCGAACAATTTCCTCAGGAGCAGATTTACCAGTCTTTTCATTATAGACCAGTTTTTCTTCC
>JANMMK010000067.1:0-17312 GCA_031373235.1 bacterium
GGAGAGCCCACCGGTGCGCTTTTTGGATTGGTGACTATGTTGCTGAAGATTGTCGAAGAATTAAAACCAGATTATATTTTTGCGTGTTTTGATTTACCAAAACCTACTTATAGGCATGAAGCATACGCTGATTATAAAGCAGGAAGAAAAAAGACTGATGAGAATTTGATTTCACAAATAAAGCGAAGTCGGGAAGTGTTCGAAGCTTTTTCTATTCCTTGTTTTGATAAAGAAGGTTTTGAGGCGGATGACATCTTAGGAACGATGGTTGAGAAGTTTAAGGATGACAAAAATATTGAAATTGTTATTTCTTCGGGTGACATGGATACTTTGCAACTCGTTACAGGAAAAAAGGTGCAAGTCTTTACGGTAAAAAAAGGAATTAAGGATACTATTTTATATGATGAAAAAGCTGTAGTTGAAAGATTTGGATTTTCTCCACCACAGCTTGTTGATTACAAAGGTCTTCGTGGTGATCCTTCTGACAATATTATTGGTATTAAAGGTATTGGAGAAAAGACAGCAACAACACTTCTCTTGAAGTTTGGTACTATCGAAAAAATGTACGAAGTACTCAAGAAAGGAAAACAAGAAGTTTTTTCAGAGATTGGTATTACAGAGCGAGTATTTAATTTACTAAAAGATAACGAAGAAGAGGCACTCTTTTCAAAGATGCTGGCGACCATAAGGAGAGATGCGCCTATTGATATAGAATTACCTACTCTTTCGTGGAAGGAAAATTTAAACAGAGATAAAATTGTAAAACTTTTTGCTGACTTGGATTTTCGAAGTTTAACTTCAAGGATCAAGGTTTTGTTTGACGGTACTGCTAGCGAAGTAGCTTTGGAAGCAGAAGAGAAAGAAGTAGTAGATCCACTTGAACTTAAAAAGACCTGTATGGCACTTTGGCTTATTAACTCAAGTGTGACCAATCCAACACTTGATGACTGTCTTTCGTTTGCAAGAGTTCGAAGTTTTATTGATGCCAAAGAAATTATTTTTTCAGAACTAAAAAAACAGAAGTTAGAAAAATTATATACAGATATTGAGTTGCCACTTATTGAAGTGATTGGTCACATGGAGAGCTCTGGGGTGAAGATTGACATGAAGTATTTAAAGAATCTTTCGCAAAAATATCACAAGACCCTTTTGGAAGTTGAAAAGAATATCTTTAAGCTTGCAGGAAAAGAGTTTAATGTGGCGTCCCCAAAACAGCTCGGTGAAATATTATTTGATCATCTTGGGCTAAAACCAAAGAACCAAAAGAAAACAGGAACAGGGGCGAGGTCAACGAAAGAATCCGAACTAGAAAAAATGCGTGATATGCATCCGGTAGTGCCCCTTATTTTTGAACATCGAGAATTAAGCAAACTTCTTGGTACATATATAGATGCCATTCCAGAACTGGTGGCTTCTGATGGAAGACTGCACGCGACTTTTTTGCAGGCGGGAACCACAACAGGAAGATTGTCTTCTGAAAATCCAAATCTCCAAAATATTCCAATTAAGAGTGATCTTGGAAACGCTATCCGTTTTGCTTTTGTGGCAGAAGAGGGAAGTGAGCTTTTGGTAATCGACTACTCGCAAATTCAACTTCGGATCGCGGCAATATTGTCTGGTGATGAAAAGCTTCAGGATTTTTTTAAGCGCGGAGAAGATATTCATACTGCGGTAGCGAAAGAAGTGTTCGGTGTCGAGGCAAGTGAAGTAACTCCTGAAATGAGAAGACGAGCGAAGGTTATTAACTTCGGGATTATTTATGGTATGGGAGTTAATGCGCTTAAGGCTAATCTCGGAAGCACGAAAGAAGAAGCTGCGAAATTTTATGATGATTACTTTAAGACATTTAGAAGACTTGGTGAATATCTTGAAGAGACAAAACAATTTGCTTTGAAGCATGGTTTTACAGAAACTATGTTTGGAAGGAGAAGATATTTTGAAGGCATAAAATCAAAACTACCTTTCATTCGTGCCTCTGCCGAGCGAATGGCTATCAACGCGCCGATACAGGGCACAGAGGCAGATGTAGTGAAGATTGCTATGGTTCGGGTGTATGAATACCTAAAAGCAGAAGGATTGCTCGAAGAAGTAAAACTAATTTTACAAATACATGATGAGTTGGTGTATGAAGTGAAGAAAGAAATGGTAGCAAAAATTACACCTAAAATTAAAGAAATCCTTGAGGATGTATTAAATGAAGAAGAATCAAAAGGGGTTCCACTTGTTGCTAATCCTGAAGTGGGGAAGAACTGGGGAGAGACGGAGGAAGTGGGTAGTTTGTAGTGGTTAGTTTTTAGAAATAAAAGGATGATCCCGTTAGAGACACATAATGCATTACGTCTACATACTTAAAAGTAAACAAAATGATACTTTTTATACAGGTTATACTGCCGACTTACGGAAACGTTTTCTGGAACACAATAATAAAAAATCAACATATACAAAGCACCGGGGTCCGTATACACTTATTTACTATGAAGCATGCTTGTCGGAGGAAGATGCGCGATCAAGAGAAAAGTATTTAAAATCAGGGGCGGGGAAGCGTTATATTAAGAATAGGTTAAAACGTTTCCTGTCTCTAACGGGATGATTTATTTTTTTTACAATACAGATAGTCAAAAAGGTATCGAGAAGGCTCGAAAGCTTTTTGTTAGTTTGCAAACAAAGAAGCCAGACGCTTCGTTTTTGGAATATGATAGTGAGTCAGTTTCAGAGATTGAACTAGAGAGACTTATCGGACAAGCGGGACTTTTTGAGCAAAAGAGTGTTGTGTTATTTAAGCAGGTGCTCGATCAGAAAGATAAAAAAGAAGAACTACTTTCTTTTGTAAAAGATTTTAAAGATTCGGATAATATTTTTATTTGGGTAGAAAGTAAATTACTTAAAAAAGAACTTGAATTACTTAAAAAGTCTGCCGAGAAAGCTGATGTAGAAGACAAGAAAGAAGTTTCAAAAAAAGAATACAATGTATTTGAACTCGCAAACTTCTTGGCGAGTAGAGATAAGAAAAACTTGTGGGCTGGGTTAGTAACTGCCTTTGAGAGAGATGTAAAACCAGAAGAAATACATGGTATTTTGTTTTGGAAATTAAAAATGATGGTGGGTGGGAGTAGTAAATTTTCTTCCGAAGAAGTTTCAGTTATGTTGAAAGAGATGGTGGAAATGTATCACGAAGCACATCGTGGAAAAGTTGATTTTAAAATAGAATTAGAAAAATTTGCACTTTCTTTATAAAAAAATCCAAGCTTCAATAAGCTTGGCTAGAGTCCGCTACAGGTTACGAGGCCTTCTCCTGGTGGAATCCAACGAGCATGTGGTTTGGGTGGGGAAGTTCGGACTCGCACAGTGATAGTTGGTGATTCTGGTTCACGAACACGACGAGCTTTTTTTCTTTCTTTCATGAGGAATTTTTTTATTTAAAATAATTTTACTCCTCTTATTATATTTGAAAAGCTTGTCTTGGGTATAAAAAATCCCGAAGCTTTTGGCTCCGGTATTAGATTTTTTCACACACCCAGGGAAGTTCCATTCCGCCCGAGAAGCTCATGACTTCAAACTCTCCAGTTCCCACAGTAGGCTCAGTTGAAGAGGTTGTTCTCATGAGTTTCATGTTTGGTTCCCGGGGAGTTAACCCATAGTGTCTCAGATGTTTTCCGCCCAGGAATTCTGGTAATAGTTCCAGTATTCCAGCTTCGTCGAAAGCTGTTGCGTAGAGCTCAACGCTTCTTGGTGAGAAGCATCCACATGCCCCAAACTCAGCCAGCTTATTTCCTTTTGGGTGGGGGGCACAGTCCGTGCCAGCCCAGAAACATTCAGGTTTCTCTTTGATTGCCTCAAGTATCCTTGTGCTGTGATCAGGCATTTTGAGCGGTGGCATGCAGACGAAAGAGGGTCTTACCCCTCGTTTGAATACGGGTTCAAAACGGGTGCTTTGAATGATCGCGCCACTATCGAAAAGGAGGTGTTGGGGAGTTATTGTTGCCCCAAGCACATTAGGGAGTTCTCCTTTTGCAATTTTCCATGCCGTTTCACCGTCAGAGACATGCTCTAGAATGATCGGGACACCAATCTGACAGATCTCTGGCAGGACCTCATCCATGAATCGCTTTTCAGCATATTCCGGATGAGTTCGTGCATCGGCGCATTCGCCATGGATCAAAACTGGCATCTTTACCCGAGCCATTTCCTCGAGAACCGGACGTATTTTGGCAACCGAAGTAACAGCTTCCGTTGAGTTAGTTGTCATCCCGGCCGGGTAGAGTTTTGCCGCCCTCCAGACATTTTTCTCAAAGCCCGACAGGAGATTTCGTGGGTCTGTGTTGTCGGTAAGATAACAGCTTCCAACCCAGACGAAACCAGTAGGTGAGATTCTTTCCAGGTCGTTGAGATATCCAGCAGCGATTTCCCATCTGGTAAGACGAGGTGTCGTGTTTGGCATTGCCAGTGCCCCCCATGCATTTGTGGTGATGTGAGGTAGAACATGTTGCGAGAAAGGTAAATTCCTCGGATGTGTGTGTGCGTCAAAGAACGCGAATGGTATTTCAGTTTTCATAGTTCATTTCCAATACTACTTATATAAAGTTGTTTGGCAAATACACTGTGTATATAAATAAAAAAATCGCTCGATTGCTCGAGCGGTGCGTAAACGCGAAGGTGCTATTTTCTCGGCAACAGTCGGAACAGGAAGTGAGCAAACAAGGTTGTTGGAAGCATTATCCAAGGACGAAACATTGAAATGGTGCCAAGCGAGATTGAGTCCGCACCGGCAAGCCATACTTTGGATACGTCTCGCGGACTATTGATGCCACCACCTGCGTTGATGTGGCAAGTGATGCCGGCTTCTCTCGCTTCAGCAATCCAATGGCAGACAATCGGCAGAAGTGGCGCTCCGGAAAGCCCACCTGCTTTTTTAGGATCACCTTCAAACCGTAAGGCAAGAGGAGACTCTTCTGGCTTGTCTGTTCCAAAAAGTCCAATCCAGTCAACCTGAGGCCAGCCTTCCGGCAACCTTGATCCAAAAGGCAAGGTGTTACCCATCACAAATCCACTGCATGCGGGGTGTAGCGAAATCTCCTTTGCAAGAGGTATCGGGAACTCAGCATTGATCTTGAGGAGAATTGGAATGTCCAATTCTTCAAGTATGTCGAAGATTTGTGTGATGAAGGGCGCAAGCTCGAGTGGGTTGTTTCCTGTGTTTGGACATGAAGAGTTGAACTGTAGTGCCACTTGTGCCCGAAAGCTTGGAAGCTCTTGTAAGAGAGCATCAACAAATTTTCTTGTCTGAGCAAGCCATGTTGACTTGTCGCCGACAGGCATAAACGAAAGCATGAAAGGTTTGGTCCGATCCTGCCAGCGTTTAAACTTGGTCTGCGATAGTGCCGCTTCAATGCCTCCATTGGAGAGACCAAAGCAGTTGAGGCACGCCTTCTTCCACCAGAGAAAGAAGGTGATGTAGATGCTCTTTGGAATCCAGTGTTTGACGCTGAAACCGTCTTCTTCAAGTGGAGTGTTACCCTCGTTTTTCTCTGCGGTAACTGTCTTTGCGACGAAGGTGATAAACCAGTGGCACATGAGGCCAAGTCGTTTTAACCGGTCTATTTTGTATCCTTCACCAAATGTTCCTTTCGCGCCTGATGCCATCCAGACTGCGCCGAGTATTCTGAGTATGTTAGTGTTCGTGAGTGTTGGTAGTTTTTCTTTATTTCTATCACACTGTTGAAAAAAGTATATACAGTTAGACATTTCTTTAATTTCTGGTATATTTTTGAAGCGTTCTTCATATATATGCACCCGTAGCTCAGTCGGTAGAGCAGCTCCCTTTTAAGGAGACGGTCGTTGGTTCGATTCCAACCGGGTGCACAACCGACAACTGGAAGGTTGTGCAAGCCGGAGCGCGACGGCGCGAGGCGGGGTCGCGGAATTTTCTAGCAAGAAAATATCTGTGACCACAAGACTTTAAAAATATGTATTGTTCTTGGATTTTATTGTTAAGGCAATATAATTCCCGAGGGAGACTTTCTAACTTTATTTAGATTTTTCAATAATAGAAGAATGGCAAAATTTAAAAATCAAAAATGTGTTTATTGTTTATTTTTTTTAAAAAAACTTACGAAAGACCATGTTTTTCCTCAAAGTTGGTATCCTGAATCTACTCCTAAAAATATAGAAAAATGGACTGTTCCAGCATGTGTTTCTTGTAATAACAAATTTTCTCAGATGGAAGAAGAGTTGCTCGATAGGTTTTCTATGTGTATAGATGAATCCAGTGTCGCATTTTATGGTGTCGGAAAAAAGATGCAGTCATTAAAAAAACTGGAAGTAGTATCTAATAGTAACAAAATACGATTTATCTTAGACACTATAAAAAATTATATTCCATACCCTTATGAAGAAGGTAATAAGAATGTTTTGAAAGGTGGTACACCAAAAGAAGGTGTCAGAGGTCGTTTAATGATAAGGATTCCAACTGAAAAGCTGTTTACTGTTGGAGAAAAAATTTTGAAAGGATTAGAGTTTAAACTAAGAGACAAATTAATCGAAAGTGATAGAAAAATTTGTATTATTTTTCCACATGAAAATAATGTAGAGGAAATGAAATTAATAAATAAATGGGAGAATGATTTGTTGCTCCCGCAAGAGATTAAAGTCCATCGAGGACCTGGTTTTGTTGTAAGACTTGGGGTAAATCGAACTAATTCTGACTGGGTCGTGTACTCCGTAAGAATTTGGGGTGAGTTGGAAATGTGGGCTTTGATTTATCCTAAGAGTTGATTTGTAATTAATATATTTTATATGCCCCCTCACATCCTCATCCTTCATAACATCAGAAGTAACCACAATGTTGGCTCTCTATTTCGTATTGCTGACTGTGTCGGAATTTCAAAGATAGTTCTTTCCGGATACACACCCACTCCGATTGACCTGTTCGGAAGGGTGGTAAAAGAGATTGCTAAAACAGCTCTTGGAGCAGAAAAAAGTGTCGCATGGGAAAAAGTTTCGACCCTAAAAAATATTGTTCAGAGATTAAAAAAAGAAACATATGAAGTGGTTGCTATAGAACAAGATAAAAAATCTTTAGACTATAAAAAATATAAAGTAAAAAATCCTATAGCTTTTGTTCTTGGGAATGAAGTAGAAGGACTATCTTCTAAAGAAAAATCTCTTTGTGATGTTTGTGTCGAGATACCAATGAAAGGGGAGAAGGAGTCGCTCAATGTTTCTATTGCTGGGGCGGTAGTTTTATTTCGAGTTTTAGGTATTTAGTTTAATAACTAATAACTTTAAACTCTTACTACACCTGGTGTGTATCACAAAAGTGAGCTGACCTTGTAGCGATAACTTTTCTTTTTATTACTCCAACGCACCCTTTCTTACTACAAGGACTTCCTGTTTTTCTATATGCTTTGTGCTCAAGTTGGAATTTCCCTTTCTCTCCTAGAGGGTTTCTGTAATCACTCATAGAGTCTCCACCAAAATCAATACCTTTTTTTAGTAAGGTTTTAATTTGGGGAAGCATGACTTTTAACTCTTTGTCGCTTAGAGACGATACTTGTCTTTCGGGGTGAATAGATGATGCAAAAAGTATTTCATCGCTATAAATATTTCCAATACCCGCAATGACTTCGTGGTTCATAAGGACGGTTTTTATTTTTCCGTTTGGTTTTTTATTTAGTCTCGTTTTTAAAATAGGTAAAGAGAAGCTTTCTTCGAGTGGTTCTGGTCCAGTGTGTTTAAAATTGTCTTCGAATGCTTTTTTGTCAGGGATGAGTGTGACTGTGGCAAATTTTCTCATATCAGAAAATGCCACTTGAAATCCATTGCTTAAAGAAAACACAAGATGAACAAATCGGTTGAATGGATCAGCTAAAAGACCTTTTTTGTCTTTTGGTTCCCATATGTTTTTCTTTTTATCGTAAAGATACTTTCCGTAAAGGAGGTGGCCTGTCATCTTCATGTGTATGAGAATCGTCTTATCGCCCTCAATATCAATGAGAACATTCTTGGCTCGTCTGAACACGCGGAGGATTTTTTTGCCCGTAACTTCTTTTTGGAATTTTTTGAAGAAAAGAGGGTTTTTTATGTTGTTCTTACCTTTATAAAAAGGACTATTGTAGTCTGTCCACACGGCCTTTATCTGCTTATGTTTTATAAGCTCGTGAAGCATGCTGGCAGTGGTTTGTACTTCTGGTAATTCTGGCATAGAGGAAATTCATTATGTGTTAAAATGACAGAATGTTCAATGTTAAATCTTTTTGGAGAGTCCTGTTTTTTGGTATTGTTTTAGTGCCGAACATCTCTTTTGGGGAGAGCATTTTTGACAGATATACAGCAGGAGAAAAGATTCGGATACTACTTGTGCCAGGGCACGACGAAGATTCTATTGGAACAGCTTTTGGAAAATTACGAGAAATTGATATAAACAGAGAAGTAGTTTCTCTGCTCGCGGATGAGTTTTCGAAGGATAATCGGTTTGAGATTTTACGGGCACATGAAGGAAAGAAGTATAGTTCATTTTTGCAGGAGTATTTTGACTTGTACGATAAAGAGATTAGTGTGTGGAGAAGAAGTCATATTAATAATTTTAGAAAGAAACTTGTGAGTGGTGCTGTGGAGAAAATAAAAAACCCAAGTCATGGAGGAGCGAAGCCTTTCGTGGCGCAGAGACTTTACGGGATTAATAAATGGGTAGAAGAAAATTATATTGACCTTGTGGTGCATGTCCACTTTAATGATTATGGTAGTCGAAAAAAAGGGAAAGCCGGCGAGTTTACTGGGTTTGCGGTATATGTGCCTGATTTGCAGTTTCGAAACGGTAAAGATACTTTTACGATAGGGGAAGGAATCTACAAAGCACTTTCTCAGGTGCAGGTTAATAGTAATCAATCACAAGAAGGAAAGTATACTGGTCCAATTCCTGACCAAGATCTTATTGCACTTGGTGCATTCGATACGCTTACTACTCCAAGTTTACTTGTTGAGTATGGGTATATGTATGAGCCGGTGATACATACAGGTGCTCGAGAGGAGTTGCTTCGAGGCTTTGCGATCGGAACATATAAAGGGATAAGGCATGCTCTCGATAATACACTTCCGTTTTTTGTGAAAAGACCAACTGACGATATAAAGATTGATTATGTGTGGCATCGAAATTTAGTTCGGGGGAATGAGGGGGAAGATGTTTTTGCATTGCAAAGATTTTTAAGAGGAGAGGGATATTTTTCTCCAGAAGGGAAGACTCAAAAAGAATGTGGCTTTTCTTTGTACTTTGGTGATTGTACTGAAAAAGCACTTCGTGATTTTCAAGGTAAAAATGGACTGACACCGAATGGGCTTTTTGGAAACGAAGTAAGGAATTTGATAAACAACATGGTGCTAAGATAGTTTCATCTGGTCCTCTCTGTATTATTTTGAAAGTAGCTTAAGAGCTTCTTTTACTCGAGACTCTGTTCCGGTGATATGAGCAGGAAGAGAGCGGAGTATCTCTCTTGCTTCCTTGTGTCCGAATCCAAGACTCTTCAGTGCTTCGAGTGCGTCCACCTCATCTTTAAGTGAGAGCACGTCTTCTCCTTCACTGAGCTTGCCTTTAAGTTCTAATACTATTTTTTCGGCGTTCTTTTTTCCAATACCAGATACCTTGATAAGGTGGGAGCTGTCGTTTGTGGTAACTGCGCGCCTGA
This sequence comes from bacterium, assembly GCA_031373235.1. Lineage (GTDB taxonomy): Bacteria > Patescibacteriota > Minisyncoccia > Phycocordibacterales > CAIRYW01 > JANMMK01. The sequence continues at coordinate 9,678 of JANMMK010000067.1, forward strand.
GACTTTCTACGGTGGTGACATTTAGTATGCCGAGCGCTGTTTTTGGTCCAATACCAGAGATGCTAATCAGAAGTTCGAATACATCTTTGTCATCCTTTGTTTCAAATCCAAACAAGTCTTGCGCGTCTTCTCTGATAGCGTGATAGACAAAGAGTTTGACTTCATCTTGGAGTTTTCTTCTTTCGATAGTTTCGAAGGTTGCATGGATTTTGTAGCCGATTCCTCCAGTTAAGATAACGAGGCTTTTTGTGTCCTTCCCAATAACTTTTCCTTCTATGTAAGCAATCATACTCTCTATGATACTACAAAAGTATTTTTAAAGAGCCGTGTTAAAATAATAGTCTATGAATACGTATTATAAAATATTAGTTTCTTCTTATAGCATATCTACTTTTTCAGAAGGAATTTTATTGCCTATTTACGCAATTTTTGTACAAAAAGTTGGTGGAGGTGCTTTGGAAGCAGCTGGTGCAGTAGCAACATACCTTATTTTACAAGGAATCATCGAGATTTTTATTCATAAAACAGATTGGAGTAAAAATAATCGTATGTTTTTGATGGTGGGAGGTTGGTTGTTGTGGTTGCTGGGCATTGCTTCTTACTTACTTGTCTCTTCTGTACCAATGCTTTTTTTGTCTCAGATTTTGACTGGACTAGGTAATGCTTTGGCAAATCCTGCCTTCGATGCTGAATTGGCAGAGCATACTGATAAAGGAATTACAGAATACGAGTACAGTATATTTGAAGGTATGCAGGATATATTTCAAGGAATTGCGGCTTTGGTTGGTGGTTTGATTGTTACTCGTCTTGGTTTTTCTACACTTATTTACGTAATGATATTTACTGCTTCTCTCTCTTTTATACTTATCCTTCAATATAGTAGGCTGACTAATCCCAAGAGATTGCATTTTTAGGCTTCATTTGCTAGTATGACGCCTACATATGCCAATCACAAGATCAGCAAAAAAAGCAATACGAGGAGGAGCTCGAAAGCAAGTCTATAATATAAGACGGAAGAAAGCTTTTGAAGAAGTGACAAGGGAAATTCGTTCTCTTGTTAAGGCTGGAAAGGTTGCCGACGCAAAAGCACTTATTCCAAAAGCTCAACAGGCTCTCGATAAAGCAGCAAAAGGGAACACTCTTAAAGACAATACTGCGGCTCGAAAGAAATCTCGTATAGTGGCGCTTGTTAAGAAAGCAGAAGCTAAAAAATAAATAAAAAGAAAAAACCAGCCGAAAGGCTGGTTTTTTCTTTTGAGTTATGTTGTTCATATTCACTGTCCTCTCGGCAGGAAATCTCCCCTTACAGGTGCTGTCTACTTGTCTGATTTTTTTTGTTGTCACTCAAAAATACTAGACAAGTTTTTCGATTCCTGACAAAAGTCGTACCCACGACTTTTTCCGAGAGGAAAATTTATTTTATAAACTGTCCTCTCGGCAGGAATCGAACCTGCATTTAAGCTTCCGCAAAGCTTCGTCCTATCCATTGAACGACAAGAAGAATAGTATTTAAGTTAATTCTTAACCTTACTAACTTCAAACTAAAAACTTACCAACTAATTCTAGAATCCAAAAAATTCCATTATTTTGTGTGGTATTGGTTCATGAAGTTCTTCCTCAGGAAGATAGTCTAAAAGAAATTGTTTGATACTCTCTCCATTTACCATATCTGTTTCTATAGGCATAACGATTATTTGGGAGAGTACGCCAGTAGACTTAAGTAGTAGTTTTGGAGGTGTGAATCTTCCGTCCTCAATATAAAAAGATTTTAGATCTTTGTATGGAAAAAGTCTTTTACTAATAGTCACCCCTTTTTTATCTAGTTGGTATATTCGGTAACTTGGTTCTTTCTTTGAAATCGTAAGTGAAGTGATTCCTGCGAGTACAATAAAAAGTGCAAAAAGATAGTTGTCGTAGATGATTGAGATAGAAGCGATAGAAACGATAATAATAGAAACCGCCCAAAACCAATCTGTAGTTTTTTCTTTGTATTCAAATTCGTAGCCTTTCCAAACTATTGTATCTTCTTGCATTGGTATTATTTTATCACATTATAAAATAACTAAAGGGCTCTTATTTGTTTTTTAAGGGCTTCTATTATAGGCTTGGTTTCTGACTTTAGTTTCCTTATTGCTTCTATATCAATATCAAGCGCATCTCTTCTTTTTTTGTAGCCACGAAGTTTAGAAAGATTTTCTGAGATTGTTTGCCATTGTTCTGTTGTTTCAATGCCATTAAATTCCGTTGCTCGAAAATCGAGATCTGTTTCTAGTTGTTCTAAGTCTTCTAGGAATACATATACATACACTTCTTCAAGTATAGAGTTTTTTTCTACAGGTTTTCCGAATAACTCTTTTTCAAGTTCTGCTTCGCGTTCCCTTTCCTGCACGAGGTCTTCTGCTGTTCGAAATCTTGGTACTTCGTTCATTTGTGTAATATTATTTATACCTAAAGTATAGTATTTTTTAGCTTAACGGGCTAGGTCTAAGGATGTATAATTATTTGTGAACTTATAAGTTAATGTAGTTAATATGCTAATAGAAAACTTGAAACAAGTGATGGAAAAGTTTTATACGAAAAAGGTGTGGGTACTGTCAACTGTTTTTATTTTATTGATAGCGCTTTGTCTTGCAGTGTTTTTTGGAAATTCAAATTATCGGGGGGATAGAAATTTTGTTGGCAGTATTAGTCCTATGGCCCCTGCTTATTACGGAGACATTTATATGGAAGAAGGGTCTGGTTATGCCCAAGGAAAGAATGTTGGTATTTCAAAAGTAGATACAAAAGGAGGAAACCAAGGTTCTCTTTCTGATACAGATCGAAAAATTGTAAAGAATGCATCTTTAGATATTTTGGTTAAAAAGATTGAAGATACAGCCGAAAAGATTAGGGTGTTAGTGGGTCAATATAACGGAGTGGTGGATAGTTCGAATGTCTCTAGTCAAGGAATTGATACAAAATACGGCACCATGGTCATCCGTGTACCAAATGAGCAGTTCGACCTTGTGGTGAGAGAGATCGGAAGTTTGGCTGTTAAGGTTAATTCAGAGCAGGTGACAAGTGATGATGTTACCTTGCGGTATGTTGATTTAGAAGCGCGTTTAAAAAGTAAGAAAGCGGTAGAGGAGCAGTACGTCGCCCTCTTACAGAAAGCTAATAAAGTGGAAGAAATAGTTGCGGTACATGCATATCTTGATCGTGTAAGAGAGGATATAGAAGTGACACAGGCACAGTTGAATTATCTCTCAAATCAAGTATCGATGTCTTCGATAAGTATTTCTATGACTTCTGAGGCGGAGGTTAAGATACTTGGTATTACATGGCATCCTATAACAACAATAAAACAATCATTTCGAAATGCTCTAAAAGATGTTGCGGATGTGATTGATTGGTTTATTAGATTTGTTTTTGCTCTACCAGGAATAATACTTCAGATACTAGTTGTTGTTGGTGTGGTGTGGGTTTTAATTAAAGGGGTAAAAAAAGTTTCTGTCTTATTTAAGAAGGATACTTTATAGAAAGTAGTAAAAGTTTTAAAAAATAAACCCGCTAAAAGCTGGTTTATTTTTTAAGCAATTGAAAGCAAGAATACAGCTATAATGGCGAAGATGATTCCTATAATACCTGTAGTAGTTAAGTGTTCATTAAATATAAGTGTTCCAATAAGGATTGTTGCTAGTAGGCTTAAGACGGACCAGATGGCACCTACTATTGAAAGTTGGTTTTTTTGTAAAATAGCAGGAAGCCATGAGAGTGTGCCGAGTGAATATATAAAGATAATTAAAATAATGTAGGAGCCACTTGGAGCGAGCACAAATTTTTTGGATAGAAATTCACCAAAAGCAAAAAAGAGTGCTGAAAGCACGAGCCAAGCTAAAGCGGGGATAGAGAGGATTAGATTCATAACTTGATTATTACACTGCGGAGGAGGTGAGATTCGAACTCACGGTCCCCTTTCGGAGACGACAGTTTTCAAGACTGTTCCATTAAACCGCTCTGGCACTCCTCCGCACTATAATAATCGATAGTAAAAAGAACTTTCCAAATTTCGTAACTTCCGTATCCTAGCAAAGAATTTAGAAATACTCAATCTGTTTTCACAGAAATGTTATACTCCTTATATGAGATATATAGGCATTGATTATGGTACAAGACGAATAGGGATAGCTGTCGGAGACGATGCTACTTTTATGGCGTTTCCGAGAGAGGTACTCTTAAATGACAAAGAATCTTTCTCTGCGATTTTAGAAATCATCGAAGAGGAGAAAGCTGGAAAGGTTGTGCTCGGTGAATCAAAGAACTTTAAGGGAATAGATAATCTGGTGATGCCTGAGATTAGAGACTTAAAGGAGAAGTTAGAGAAAGCTGGGAAAGTTGTAGTTTTCGAGCCAGAATTTTTAACTTCGCATCAAGCATCAAAAATGGGTACCCCAAAAGAGTTTTTAGATGTTTCTTCTGCTACTATTATTTTACAAAGTTATTTAGATAAATTAAAAAATGGTTATGGAAAATAAAATATCAATCGATGATTTTAAGAAAGTGGAAATAAAAGTAGGAAAAATTATTTCTGCAGAGATTGTGCCAGACGCGGATAAGCTCCTCAAACTATCTGTCGACTTTGCTGAAAGTGTTCCACGACAAATTGTGTCGGGGATAAGAGCATATTACCCAGAACCAGAAAAACTGGTTGGTGTTTCTTGTATGTTTGTGACTAATTTAGAGCCGAGAGTGATAAAAGGGCTTGAGAGTAATGGGATGCTTTTTGCTGTTGGTGGGGGAGAAGTACCTTTTTCTTTGCTTAGGCCGACAGATGCTGTTCCAGCGGGTACTTTGGCAAAATAGTTTTTATTTGCGACGTAGAGCGAGTGAAGTGGAAAGGTAATCATTTTCACTTCCGAGCCGAGGAGTATATATAGTCCAATACCCTGAGGTCTCTACTTCATGGTAAGTGCGAATAAAGCGAGCCTCAACATTTCCCTATGATCTCTGGCACAAGGGACTATATTTAAGCTAAAAATAATTTTAGTATATAATTAAGTTATGTCTTTACAGTCATCTATACTTAATAATTTTCCAACACCTCGTTTTCTTAAATTTTCTTATGTTGGATTTGAAATTCATCCAGATAGTTTTCGTTATACAGAATTTATTAATAAAGGAAAGGGATTTGAGTTGTGTCGGTTTGGTGAACAAGTTGTGCCAGCAGCGGAGTCAGTATTTACTAACGAGGTGCTTCGAAATGCTATTAAAAGTGTGGTGAAGAAAGAAGGTTTTGAGTATGTGAAAGTAACCTTACCGGAAGAATCAACATATCTTTTTACTACTACGGTGGACTCAGAAAATCCGGAAGAAATTAGGAATAGTATAGAGTTTCGTCTCGAAGAAAACGTACCTATTTCAGGAAGTAATGCACTTTTTGAGTACTACCTTCTTCCTAAAAAAGAAGGGAAAGCAAGAGAGGCAGTTGTTTCAGTTGTCTCACGTGAGGTGGTGGATAACTATACTGAATTTTTAAAATCAGCTGGTGTCACAACGGTGTCTTTTATGGTTGAATCAAGTTCTATTTCACGAGCCGTGATAAAGAAAGGGGATCTTGAAACATACTTGATTGCTTATCTTTCTCGCAGAAAAACTGTATTTGCTGTTGTGTCGGAAGGTTTTGTACAGTTTAGTTCAACTATTGCTACAGGGGGAGATGCACTTACTCTTGCCCTCAAAAAGTACTACGAAATTAGTGACGAAGAAGCAGAATCAATGAAAAAAAACAAGGGATTCGTTAAAGGTGCCGAGAATCAAGATTTGTTTGGAGCGCTTGCGAATGCTGTATCTGTTATTCGTGACGAAATTCAGCGAGTTGCTATTTATTGGGGAACTCATAGAAGTGTTGAAGGAAAAAAAGATATTAAAAAAATAATTTTATGTGGACGGGAATCAGTAATACCAGGACTCAAAGAGTATTTGTCTTCGAGTTTGAGAAGAGATGTTGATATAGCAAATGTTTGGGCTAATTTACCGCTCTACGCTGAGGACGTTCCAGAAATTAATTTTAACGATTCTGTTCGCTTCGGTGCTTGTGTCGGTCTTTCACTAAATTAAATAACTGTATGTTTATACTTATTCCTCTCGAACAAAAAAAGAAATTAATAATAGAGTACAGGCTAAGGCTTTTGATCATGGGTCTTTTTTTTGTTATTTTAATATTCTTTTTTTCAACTACTCTGTTGTTGCCCTCTTACCTCAAAGTGAAAAGTTCTTTTCTTGATTTAATACAAAAACAAAGTGACGTTACTCGACTGGTTGCTGAAAAAAACAAGGGTGATCTTTCGCGCGTTATTGACGACTTAAGAAAAAATCTTTCGGTGGCTGATGTTTCAGTACAAGAGCCAACGGTTTTATTTGAAGTTATTACCACTGAACGAGGGGACGGTATAAAATTAAAAGATTTCTCGTATTCAGCAAAAGAGTTGCCTGGCCAGTTTATTATTAGAATAAAAGGTGTTGCTACGGACAGAAAATCACTGACTCTGTACCAGAAGAATCTTTTAAAGCATACAGAGTTTACCAAAGTAGACTTACCAATTTCTAATTTAGCAAAAGATATAGATATTAATTTTGATATGATTATTGTTGGCAACCTATAAGGACATGAATAAAAAGATTTTAATAATAATAGGTGTTGAGTTGTTGGTGTGTACCCTCGCGAGCATGTCTTACTTTTTTATGCATCGAGATATGCAAAATATCGTAAATCAAAGTAGAGTCATTGCCTTCGATGTAGAAAAAGTTCAGGCAAGTCATAAAGAACTTGAGTCTTTAGAACAAAATATTGGTTCAACTAAAGAAGAAAGAGATCGTTTGTTACAGGTTTTTTTGTCATCTGATAGCACTGTTGATTTTATCGATAATATTGAGGTTCTTGCTAAAAACATCGGGGTAGGGTTTAACGTAAAAACAATAGCCGAACGTGAGGACGGGGTTTTGGTTGAAGCGGGAAAGGGTTTGGTGTTGTTTTCAGTAGAAGTAGACGGTTCATGGGACGAGGTGACTCACTTTCTGAAGATACTTGAGAATTTGCCATACAAATCTTCTGTTGAAACAGTTTCTGTTTCCAGTAAGGTAAGGACAGAAGAGGACGTAAATTTATCAACCTCATTTTGGGAAGGTGTTGTTACTTTTTCAGTTGTAAGTACAAAATAATTATGAAGGTATCTTTTAATTTTTTCAAACAAAGTAAGCTCGGGAGTGACGCCGATCAGGATTGGGTTTTTTTAGTTGTTTCTTTTTTTGTTATTACTGTGGGGCTACTTTTTGTTAGCGGTTTTGAATACTATCGAGTAACAACTATGAAAGTGGATATAGAAAATTTTGTACCTTCTGAACAGGAGTTTGTTAAGAAGCAAGCACTCCAGATGACGCTCGAAAAGTACGAAAAGCGAAAATTAAAAACTGAATCAGTACAAGAAAGAAGTATCATATACATTGACCCTTCGCTCTAAATTGGTATAGTATCTTCCGCAACTAAGATAATTGCTTCCGTAGTTCAATGGATAGAACAGAGCTCTTCTAAGGCTTTAATGTAGGTTCGATTCCTACCGGAAGCACAAAATGAAAAACGCCTCTTAAGAGGCGTTTTTC
>JANMMK010000019.1:0-4500 GCA_031373235.1 bacterium
AAAAGACGATACAAAACGACACCACTTGTCTTCTGGAGACATGTCTTTATAGCTTAAATCCCCGAGTAATATATGAAAATCTGATCCTAGTTTTTCTACCAAAGAAAGTACCTCTGTAGTGGCATGTGTTGCACCATAATCTCCCACGGCAGAAAAAGTAAAGCCTGTTTTACTATCCCTCACCAAAGAATTTGTATCTTTTTTTTCTTTATCCGAGTGAAGTAACTCAACCTGAGAAAAAAGTATGATTGCCAGTAACAAGAAAAAGCTTGCTCCAATATACTTTATTATTTTTTTCTCGGTTTTTTTCATAGCAATAATGATTTATACGCAAGCGACATAGCTCCCTCTTTCGAGTCTGCAGAAACCAAAAAACGGGCATTGTGACAGAACCTCGCGTCAGGAACTCCTGTGACAATTGGCATTTCAATTTCAGACTTACCCACCCACTCCAAAGGGAATGGTTTCCTTGAATCGAAACTGGCTTTATTTTTCCGAACTGCTTTTGCAGACCAAAAATGTTCCGTATAGGGATAGACTATATATAGCGTTTCAGGACAAAGACTTGGAGCCTCATCTTCAAAAAAGTATTTTTCCGTAAGCACTAAAACTCTCTTGTCCTCTGCTTTTTTGTAAACCTCTACTAAGACATGACGAACGGCCTCTCTCTCACGAGCAGACTGTATTTCACGCTCAATTATTTTTTTAGCAAAAGAAACAGCTTCTAGAAAAGCTTCGTCTTTAGTTTTTTCACCATCGAACTTTGTTACATTAAAAGAAGCAATGCACTTTGAAATATCATACTTTCTTACTTCATCATGAATTGGGGTTTCTATGTCAACACCGTTGTCACTAGCATCAACTGGAGCTACTAACTTTTCGTCTACAAAATTTGCGACTTCTTTACTCCCACAAATACTTTCACCATATTTTTTCCACACTAAACCAAATGCGGCATAAGGAATAGTGTTACTTCTTAGTCCTCCACCATCCTTTTGATGATGATCGAAACGATCTTTTTCTTCGTCATATATTTTCCCAACATCGAATACCACGTCCCCCTTCACAAACCAATCGCTTTCCCTTGTTCTTCGCACCTCCACCTCCTCTTCTTTAAAAAATAAAAAAAGTGTTGCGCAAGCAAAGACATCATCTGCATGAAATGACCCGTCATGAGTTACTAAAGTTTTTTTCATATATTAATCTTGAATTTTAAGTAATTTACCCATTATTTTTATTTTTTTAACCATAGCCACAAAAAAGAAAGAGACAATAATTAAATAAAAAAGATTGAGTCCGAGCGGAATGAGCCAATCGCTCGTACTTAAGACTCCTCCGTTTGTCACCTTACGCATTGCTTCAAAAACATAACTCACTGGTATTGCTTTTGCTATATACTGAAACACGATCGGAAGCGCTGAGACCGGGTAATACACTGCAGAGACAGGTTGTACAAGTATCGCCATACCGAACGCAAGTACTTGCGCAGAAGAACCAAAGCGAATAATGATAGCGCTAATAAATACCGCAAGTACAAAGCCAAATAAAAATAAATTTATGAAGTAAATCGGCAATGCTGACCCAAAATAAAATATACTAAAGTGGTATAACAATAATGAAATAACAGTAAGAATAATAGCGACAATCACCACTCTTATAATACTAAGTATGGCTCCCGCAACAAAAAATTCAGTCCATGTTAAAGGAGTAATAAATATATTTATAAAATTTCGGTACCAAACATCTTCTAAAAAGTATGTTGATATGGCATTTTGAGAACGGTCAACTATTTGCCATAAAATAGAACCCCCGAGAAGAAGCGCTAAGAAATTTAACCCTCCGCCAGTATTTATAGAATTTAAATACACACTCAAAAAACCCAATATTAAAATATCCATGACAGGCCAAAAAAACACATCCATCAACCTTGGTACACTTCTCACATATACATATAAATGCCTCATAACAAGCGCCTGAATTCTTTGTACACTTTTCATATTATTCTTCTCTTGCAATACTAATAAACACTTCGTTTAAATCCTTGTGTCCAAATTTTTTTATCAGTTCATCCGGAGTTCCCTCTTCACGTATTTTCCCTTTATTGATAAATATCACATGATCACAAAGAATTTCAATCTCATTCATATCATGCGAGGTGTAGAGTATTGAAACACCTCTCTCTTTTTGAATCTGCTTAAGCATCTTTAGGGTTTGATCCCTTATGTCAGGGTCAAGGGAAGCTGTCGGTTCATCCAAGAGTAAAAGCATTGGGTCATTTATAAAAGCCTTAGCGAGATTCACCCGAGTCCCCTGTCCTGTTGAAAGGGAGGCTGTCATTCGAGAGAGCAAATGATCTACTTTAAAAAAAGTGGCCACTTCCTTTACTTTTTGTTTTGGGTTTTTAACTCCATACAACCTTGCAAAAGTAACTAAGTTTTCAAAAACAGTGAGGTTTGAAGGAAGTGCAACATACGGTGAAGAAAAATTTACCTGTGACAGAATCTCTTGTTTGTGAGCGTGAAGTTCTTTACCGAAGATTTTAATACTGCCACTTGTTGGTGTAATAATATCTAGAAGCATTTGGATGGTTGTTGTCTTCCCTGCTCCATTTGGACCAAGAAGTCCGACAATCTTTCCTTCTTCAATTTTTAAATCAAGTCCGTCAACGGCACGAAAAGTACCGAACTCTTTTACCAGAGCTGTTGTTTCAATACTAAAACGTTTAGTTGGTAGGGTCATTTTTTACAAGGATTGTTTTATAAATATCTAACAGTGCAAAAAGAAAACTGAGTGTTAAAGGACCAAGAAGAAACCCTATGGTGCCAAAAAATCCAATACCACCAAGTGCCGAAAGTAATATAAGTAAAGGATGAATCTTAATACCCCGTTCTACAAACTTTGGACCAAGAATATTATCAACTAATCCGACAGCAATCGCTCCCCAAATAAGTAAACCAACCCCGCTACTAGTCTCCCCAGTAAAAAATAGAAACAGTATCGCTGGCAACAAAACCAAAGACGTGCCAACGCCAGGAATAAGTGCCGCAACAGTAGCAACCCCCGCCCAAAGCACAGCGGAAGGAACACCAAAAATTGCAAACCCAAGTCCAGAAAGCACTCCCTGAATCAGAGCTACGAAAATTGAACCTTTTATAACGGATACGATTGCTAAGCGAAGTTTCTCTAAAATTGCTTCATCTCTATCATCTTGAAATGGACTTACGATAACAATCGCTTTCTTCGCCTTGTCTCCATCACGAAGGAAGTAAAAAAATGCCAATAAGAAAATAAAGAGATTTAAGAAAAATTTAGCAAGTCCAGAAAAAATATCACCGAAGTGCCCCCTCGCCCAGACTAGAAATTCTAAGACATAATTTTTAGTATCAACCGCATCAAACACTCTGGCCTCGGTTTCAAAAGGAGATAGTGTAACCACTAAGTTGTTGGCAACATCAGTCACTCGTTCTATGAGTCCCTTTCCTTCCACTTGCTCAAAAGCACTATCGTATATATGTTTTACTTCATCTGAAAGTTGTACGGCATAAAAAACTAATGGCACCAAAAAAAGCACGCCGACAATAAGTACTGTTGCAAGCGCGGACAAAGACTCGTGTTTTACTAAATGCCTACTTATCTTTTTATGGAGTGGCGAAAAGATGACAGAAAAAATAATCGCAAGAATAAGTGCATACAAATAAGAAGAAAACACTTGGAACGAAAGGAAGAAAGCGGCCCCTAAAAGGATAAAAAATAAATATATTTCGAGTTTTTTTTCTTGCATGTGTTTATTATAACTAATTTATTAATAATTATCTTTTAAGAAGCTGGTGTTGGCTCTGGTACCGGAGTAGGTTCTGGTGTTGGAGTTGGAGCTGGTTCTGGTGTTGGCTCTGGTGTCGGAGTTGGTTCAGGTGTTGGAGTTGGTTCAGGTGTTGGAGTACCACCGGTGTTAGTTGGTGTAGAAGTACTTCCGCTAGTTGGAACAACTCCTTCTCTTGTTGCGGTTCCTGTTTCACTAGAGTCTACTTCATTTTGAAGAATACTTGTATCACTAGTAAGTGGCTGTGTTGTACTGGCTTCATTTCCACCAAAAACAGAACCGTCTCCACTATAAGTTCCGATAATAATCCAATCAAAAGAAATTGTCGTGGTAGAAGATTTGGCAACCGCAACCTTAAATCCAACTCCTGCATTTTTTTCTATCACAACGAGCGGATATGATACGAGTACTGTTGGAGTGACAATAACTTGTGACGACAGTGCCACCTTATCATTGTACACAATCACACTAGTTGTACCCGGAAGTATTTTTCCACTTCCAGAAATTTGATTCTCTCCTTTTGGAACATTGATTTCTCCATTATGTAAGATAGAAATACTGTTCGCAAAAAGATTTCCTACATAAGCCTTCAGTGTAGTAACTGATTTTGCAAAAATAGTTTCCGCGCTTTCAACCGCGTCAGTTACTAAGAAAGTAATATAATTAAGAGCTTCTTCAAG
>JANMMK010000028.1:0-7987 GCA_031373235.1 bacterium
CCTCTCTTTGACGAAAGATATGGGTATATCAACCCTCACAACACCAGAACAGTATGGACTAACTTTAGTACTTGGAGGTGGTGAAGTTACTCTCCTTGATATGACTGGTGCATACAGTGTATTCGCATCAGAAGGAGAAAAACGTCCAGTCACTTCAATTTTAAAAATTGAAGATAAAGCAGGAAATATAATTGAAGAAAAAAAAGATGTTGTAAAAAATGTACTCTCTAAAGACACCGCCTTACTCATCTCTGATGTGCTTAGTGATAACGTGGCACGAACACCTATTTTTGGAGCTAAATCTAGTTTGTATTTCCCTGGAAAAGATGTTGCAGCAAAAACTGGAACCACTAACGATTACAGGGATGCTTGGGTGATTGGATATACACCAGAAATAGTAGTTGGCGCATGGACTGGAAACAATGATAACAGCCCTATCAACCAAAAAGTAGCAGGGTATATCGTAGCTCCTATGTGGCATAAATTTATGGAAGAAGCTTTCAAATTAGTACCTGACGGAAAGTTTGGAAGGCCTACTTATAAAGATCTTAGTGACTTAAAACCTATTATTCGAGGAGTGTGGAACCAAGGAGGTAATACTCACGACATTTTACATTTTGTTGACAAAAACAACCCTTTAGGACCAGCACCTCAAACACCCCAAAACGATTTTCAGTATGGTAGATGGGAATACGGTGCACAAAAATGGATTGGACAGAATGTAGATAAAGTAACTCCTGTAGATACAGGAACAACTGTGGAACAAGTACAAAACGACGTTCTTGTAGGGTTTGTTTTTCCACAAGATCAAATGGTTCTAGAAAAAAACAACAAACAAATTATCCAAATAGAAATTTCTTCTAAAGAACCAGTAGCGAAAGTTGAATACTTTATAAATAATAACTCTATTGGTACTTCCAATGAAAATCCTTTTGAACTTTCCTTTATTCCTAGTGAAACACCTGGTATTAAAGATTCTGGAAACACGTTAAAGGTAAAAATAACTACAACTTCCAACAAGCAAAACGAAAGTATAGTGAGTTTTGGACTTAAGTAAAACTTAGAAATAGCACACCTTATGTACTATTTAATGAATCATAAAAGATTTCCTAAAATTATTTTAGGAAATCTTTTATTAAACTCTGAAGAAAAATTTTCTTTCCTGAGAAATAACTCTTGTTTTATATAAGGGGAAGCAGTAATTGAGAAAGAGTTCTTTTTAACAACAACGATCACCTCTTCCTTTGTGATCGAGAGGTACTCCGCAATAAATTCACTGATAGTATTTTTTATAACTTCTGGATTTTCCAGTGAATTATACTTAGCAAGAAACGTAAGAATTGTCTGCATTACTATCTATTCATTGGCATTACAAGGTAAAGAAAGCCTTTATACTGAGGGGTTTTAATGATCATTGGTTTTCCTGTACCAACAAAAGAGAATTCAACACTCTCACCTTCAATAACACCAAGGACGTCAGTAATATACTTATAATTAAATGTAACTGACAATTCTTTGCCTTCAAAAGAACCTTTTATACTTTGGTCGCTCTCCCCAAGCTCTATGTTCTTTGTCTTAACTTCAAGAGATTTATTTTGGGGACTAATACCAAACACTACTTGATTAAATTTATCTGAAAAAACACTTGCTAATTTTAGGGAGTTTACAAGGTCATTTTTTAAAATGACCATTTTAGTATTAAATTCTTTTGGAATAATTTGTTTGTAGTCAGGAAAGTTACCTTCCACTAATCGAGAAGTAATATGAAAACCATCCCCTATAATAGAAATTTGATTAGGAGAAACAAAACACTCCACTTCTTCATCTAATTCCTGAAGTGTTTTATTTATCTCTCCAATATTTTTAAAAGGTATAAGCAACTCTTTAAAGTTACCTGTCTTTTTAGTTATAACCCTCTTCTCAGCAAGTCTAAATGAGTCTGTGGCAACAAACACCAATTCCCCATTATCTTCATATATATATACAGATGATAATTCTGGTTTTATACTAGACACCGCAGCTGCCCACCATACCGAAGAGACTCCACTGACCAATTCTTTGGTTTTAATTGAAAAAATACTACCATCTATAACCTTAGGTATCACAGGAAAATCCTCTACTGGAACAATTTTTATTGATACTTTTGTTTTTCCTGAAGAAAGGTCAATATGACCATCCAATATCTCAATAGTAACTATTTTCTCAACTCCAGCACTAAGTAAAAAAGATTTAACAATATGAGGAGATAAAGCAACCACACCCGGCTCAAAAACTTTTGCACCTAAACTAAGTTCTATACCTATTTCAAGATTGGTGGCACGAAGTAATACAGTATCATTTTTTGCCTCAAGGAGAATAAATGAAAGCACAGGAAGGGATACATGTTTTCCTGAGAACCTCTCTACTACCCCTAGTGCCTTTAGTAATTTATCTTTTATTATTTCTATTTTCATTTTAGTAATATTTTAGAAATACCATATACTCTGTGGATTATGTGGATTTCTTTTTTAGCTATATTTTATAACATATTTTAATTTTTCTACTGTTGATTACTTAGTATTTTTTTGTTTGATATAAGTGGAAAGGTTATTTTTTATTTTTTTATACACTAGTTATTCACAGTCTAACATTATGTTATCCACTACATTTACACAAGCATAGAACGGATTTGGTTGATCTCTTGCTGTAGTTGGTTATTATCCTTTAAGTCATTTTTTATTTTCTCACAAGAATGTATCACTGTGGTGTGGTCTCTTCCACCAAGTTTTTGCCCAATAGAAGGAAAAGAAATATTGTAGTCCTCCCTTAAGATATACATACTAATTTGTCTAGGTTTTACAACCTCTTTTTTTCTTGTTTTGTCAGAAATAGCCTCTTCTTCTATATCATAGTATTTTGCTATAACTTTTACTACTTCTTTAATAGAGATAACTTTTTGAGGTTTTCCTGAGTCTTTTATAAGGTGTTTTATATCTGATATATCTAGTTCTCTTCCTTTTAAGTTACTTTGGCAGATAATATTATTTAAAAAACCCTCCAGTTCTCTGATATTTCCCTCTACGTTACTTGCAAGGTAGTCGATAACAGTGTCTTTTAAGTTAAAATTCCTCATCATTGCTTTGTTTTTTATAATCGCCGCCCTAGATTCGTAGTCAGGAGCAGGTATATCAACAATCATTCCTGAGACAAACCGAGATTTCAAGCGGTCTTCAAGATCAGTTATATAGTTTGGGTGTTGATCAGAAGAAAAGATGATTTGTTTGTTGTTTTCGTGCAGATAATTAAATAAGTGGAATAGTTCCTCTTGAGTTTTTTCTTTTTTGGCTAGAAATTGAATATCATCCATAATAAAAACATCATATTTTCGATACTTGTCTTTAAATAGACTTATTTTTCCCTCTTGTACTGCCGTGGTGTATTCATGGTAGAAGCGGTCAGAGCTAATATAGTATATTTTGAAGTGAGGATGTTCTTTCTTCAGGTGATTACCAATAGCTTGTATAAGGTGGGTCTTCCCTCTTCCTGTGCTTCCATAGAAGAATAAAGGGTTGTAAGAGGCTGGTTTTTTTACAACTGCTTGAGCAGCGGCGTGCGCTAGTTCATTAAAAGGCCCTATAACGAATGCTTCAAAAGTGTATCGGGGATTAAGATTATTTTCTTTGTTTATATATAAATCTCCAAAAGGTAGTTCTTCTGTTCCAAAAACTTCTTTTGTTTTAACTTCTTGAGAAAGTGGAATTTTTGAAGCGTCTTTTATGATGGTGTACTCAATTGACCGTATATCAAGTGAGTTATCACGAAGAGATTTTAGGATAGATTTATGGTATTTGTTGGCAAGCCAGTCCCTTACAAAGGCATTTGGTACACCAATAAACACAATTCCGTCTTCTATCTTCAAAATAAACGTATCTTTAAACCAAGTGGTAAAATTTGCTTTAGAAACAGTAAGTTCAATATCACTTAATACTTTGTTCCATAATTCCTGTCGAGTCATTTGTTCTTCCATATGCCTTCTATTATAAGGTTAAGGAAGAGAGGAGAACACTTGTCAGTAGTTTATAACTATGTTGATAACATGTGGATAGCTCGTGTTAAGAGAGAGAAAAGGATTGCGTAAAGCGAGAAGTATGTTATATTTGTGTACATGTCATTTACATACAAACCTAAAAAAAAGAAACGAGCAACTACTCATGGTTTTCTAGCAAGAAAGAAGACTCATGGAGGTAAGAGAGTTATAAAAAATCGAATGAGAAAAGGGCGAAAGAAGCTGGCTGCTTAGTTTTATGTCTGGTCTAACCAGTAACACAATAAAAGAAATTAGTATAAAGGGGAAAAAGACTTACTCCCCTTTTTTTACTTATATGGCTCCAGTAAAGGGTTTTTATCTAGAAAGACCTGCTTTTGTTGCTTCAAAAAAAGAGTTTAAAACTGCAGTCTTAAGAAATAAAGCTAAAAGAAGGGCGCGGAGTGCATTCTTTAGTATTTTTGGTAATAAAAAAGCTGTTTTCGGCCTTTTTTTACTCAAAAAAGCTATTTTAAAAGAAAAGTTTTCTTCACTTTGCGATTCTTTCAAGAATTTGATGTAAAAACTGACTAATAAGAGGTTTTGAGGTACAATAGCCTTACTTATGTCTTATATATTCAATACGTTTTTTTATAATCCCCTGTACAACGGTTTGGTCTTTATTATTGATTTGTTACCTAACGGAGATGCTGGGGTAGCTGTTGTCCTACTTACTATTATTGTCAGTCTTTTATTGTTTTCTATCTCAAAAAAAGCAATTAGAACCCAAATAAAACTAAGAGAAATTGATCCAGAATTAAGAGAGATAAAAAATAAAACAACTGACAAGCAGGAGCAAGCACGTCTTATGCTTGCTTTGTATCAAAAACATCAAGTAAACCCTTTTTCGATGATTTTATTGATGATCATTCAGATACCTATACTTATAGCACTTTACTACGTTTTTTTGAGAGGTGGGTTACCAGAAATACATACGGAGTTGCTATATAGTTTTATTGAAGTTCCTAAGTTAGTTAATATGAATTTCTTAGGTATTTTAGATATAAAAGAAAAAAGTCTTATTATTGCAATTTTGGCAGGTATTACTCAGTTTATTCAGGCCATGATTGCTATCCCAAAGACCAGTAAACCACAAAATAACAATTTATCTGAAAACTTTGCTCATTCTATGCAAGTACAGATGAAGTTCGTTTTTCCGGTCATTATCGTCTTTATTGGTATGGGTTTTCCTTCAGCACTCCCCTTGTATTGGACTACAAGAAATATATTTACTATTTTTCAAGAAATCATTGTAAAGAAGGGCTTAAGTAAGAAAAATTGACAGAAAGTACTTCTTGCATAAGATTAACTATATGGAACAAAAAATCACAGAAATCATACAAACACTACTTCAGTTTCTACATGTAGACGATGCTGTTTTGAAAGTTAGTTTAAAAGACAACAGGTGTTCAATTTCGATTGAAACTTTTTTTGAGAGAACGCTCATTGGACGTGAGGGAGAGCGTTTTGATTCTTTTGAACATATTATAAAAAAATTAGTTACATCAATTACTGGAGAAGTTGTTAGGGTGTCTGTTGATGTTAATAATCAAAAATCAAAACAAGACGAAGCACTAAAAGCTAAAGTTTTTTTACTTGCCAAGAGAGCACAGGAGCTAAAAATGTCTGTAGAACTTGATCCCATGTCTTCTTACGAGCGTATGTTAGTGCATTCTTTTCTAGAAGGACAACCAAATATTAAAACTGAATCCGTAGGAGAAGGAAAGGATAGAAAAGTTGTTATTGTATATAAAAAAGATACCACTCAAACCAAAGAGGAGTTCTAAATACTTAGATAGTGCTTGGTGTAGAAGTGCCAACTATTCTAGTACTACTCGCTGTATTTTGCACTTCTTCTTTTAAGATAAGGCCCCATAAAGATAGGTCTTTTTTGTTCATAAAAGTGAGGTATGAGTCGTCAAAAGAAACCTCTAGGTTTACTCCGTCGATACTCTCCCCTACGTATTTTTCAGGAGAAATAATAAATTCAGTACTTCCTGTTTTTACATTTATTTTCCAAATTTGGTCATTAAATGAAACTTGCCCTTGATACCAATTATCTGGATATGTGGCGGTTGGTATGTTTGTTGGTACAGCACAGTAGGCTACCTCAGTTTCTTTTTTAGACCAAGTACATTTTTCAGGGAGTGTATAGACAGCAATTGGACTTGATTCTTTCTTTTTTATATCTAGTAGTTCAGTTTGTACGGTATTTCCTCCATATCCTACTAGTGCATAACTTAAGGTTGGTGATACTGAAATGGTTAAACCTGGGATTCCTCCAGTAATTTTTTCTATAGAGCCATTTTGTAAATCAAGAAAGTAGGCAAAACCGTTTGTGAAACCTGACGGCTTTGTGTTTATAACAGCTTTTGTTTCTGTTGGCACAGAAAGTAACCATTCTCGCAAAGGATAAGAGAACACAGTTCTTTTTTTGTTATCACTTATAGTGACTAAGTCGATTACTCCCCCATCGTCTTTTTGTGTGAGTGTCAAAGCTTTTGTTTTGAGAGGACTAAGTGCGAGTTCTTTTATGTTATTTCCTAAGCTTATACCTTGGAGTTCTCTTGTTATTGGTTTATTGGAAGTAGAAGTAGCGGTCGTGGTGCCATTTGTTGTGATAGGGTTTTTTAGAAAGAGATTGAATGTTGTTATAATGTCAGTATCATCTTGCAGGCCCCTGACAATGACTCTCTCTCCTAATTGGCTAAAGAAAGCTTCGTACACTTTAGGTATCGTTGTGTTTGAAATTTTACTTACTGGAAGTGCGTCTTTTTTTGTTTCAAAAATATGACCAGTTGCTCTGTCCATATATCGTACAAATTCTTCAGATATTGTTTGTTTTACTCTGTCACGAATAACTTCTCTTTGCCTGTCTATAATGATTGACCCTGAAACTGGTTCACTGCTTATCTTTCTAAGTCTAGGGAAGACATCTTTGGTTTCTATGATAGTACTTGTTGCTGTAAGTCCCCCCTCTTCTATTATTGGGGTTACAACAGGATCTGTTTTAATAGTTACTGGTTTTTTTTCTACAACACCAAAAGGAGAGAATTCCCTTACTCCTTTGTCGAAGAAATTTTCATCAGTTTCTACGGGAGTCCTGGAAAGGAAATACGCGTAGAGTAGGAATCCAAAAATAAGAACAAAAATAAGTCCTAGTATGATGAGTATTTGTTTTCTCGACATGACTTTATTTTACTATAAGATCCATCTTTCACTAACTACTTAGCCCGAAATATTTTTAAGGGTAGGCCTTTATCAGCTTCAAACTTTTTGAAAGCATCTGCCTTCCAACCGCCATTTACTCTACCTTGACTACTTCGGTTAGAAATAAGTTCAGCACTACTACCACCACCAACAGAAATTGCGAAGTGCCCTGTTTGAGGTACGCCGTTTACCACACCAGTAACAGCCATTACAATGTCTCCTGGTTGTATTTGAGTGATATCTTCACCAAGATAAGTAAATCGAGAGTCAGCCTTTAGTTTATTATGTAATTCAATAGTGCTGTAGTTGGTACCTAGGTCGTAGCCAGCATTTTTTAACATTATACTTCCCGCCACAGCACAACCTTTATTTCCACCGTCTGTTCCTGCAATGGTACTAGTGATAACAGCCCCCTCACCATTACCAGCAGCCTTAAGTGCGCTCTCAACCAACTTAGAAGATCCTTGTCCCTCAACTAGTCCTAGGTCTCCTTGGGATCCAACCTCTTCATTTCCTAATGTTTTATCTTGTTCTATATTTGGTGCTACTGTGGCGTCAATTCTTATAATTTCTTCCACCGTCACTTCAAGCGTCTCCATCTTTATATCACTCCTCGTAAAACTCCGATCGATAGTTTGTAAAATGATATACGAACTTAGCGCAAGTATCATACCGAATATTGCATTCTGTATCCTTTCTTTCCCCTCTTCTTTC
>JANMMK010000047.1:0-2263 GCA_031373235.1 bacterium
GAAACTTACGACAAAGCACACAGCAATGTCTCTAGGATGTTTTACGAAATGGCCAAGCCAGAACAGCTTTCCTACTTCCCTTCCAAATACCTCAAAGGGCTTATTGATGAAATAGATCACTCTATATATATCATTTCAGACACGAACAAACATATTTTGAAAGGTATAGACCCAAAAAAGATTCTAGCGAGAGGTCAAGCATTCAAACCTTATATGGACTGGAGAAATCACAAAGAGAACCTTGGAAAATTTACATGGACACTCGCCCTCTACGGCACACCAGCAATGGCAAAAGAAGCAAAAATGTCTCTCAAAGAATACTGGGGACAAATCACCAAAGCATGTTTCTTGGACAAAAAAGATCCAATCAAAGAATGGAAGAAAACTTTTGCTATGGTAGAAAAGGCTCAGAAAAAGTTAAACGAACTCAAAGCGGAAAAATTCCATGTAAAAGGTCCTGACGTTGATCTTTGGATTGCCCTTGGTAAAAGAAGAAAGTGGATGGGTGGAAGTGGCCGAAACATTCCATCATTCGAACTCTTCACCTCTCCAGATTGGCGAGGAACTGAGGGTTGGATACGATTTAGTGAACCACTCTACCGTTATGGAAACCTTATCACCGGTGCAGAGCTTTGGTTTAAAAATGGCAAAGTAATAAAAGCAAAAGCCACTAAAAACGAAAAGTTACTTAAACAAATGATTGCAACCCCAAACGCTGATAAGGTAGGAGAATTTTCTTTGACTGACAAACGCTTTTCTCGCATCACAAAATTCATGGCAGAAACACTCTTTGATGAAAATGTAGGTGGACCAAATGGCAACACTCACATAGCACTTGGCAACGCTTACCACGACTGTCTCGCCGACGACCCTTCAACTCTAAACCCTGCCGACTGGGAAGAGCTTGGTTTCAACAACTCATCCGTGCACACAGATATCGTCTCAACAACTCCTCGAACTGTGACTGCGTATACGACAGATGGTTCTGCACAAGTGATCTACAAAGACGGTATGTTTACTTTTTTGAAATAAAAATCGCTCCCTAGTCACAGGAGCGGAAAAGTTTGTTGGCATCAGATTCATGAATGGATGTTAGTGTCGCATCTTCAGGGTCTTCGTTCCAATGAACATAAAACTGCCCTCCGTGAATCTGCCTTACAACACCTTCCGTGGACTCCATAACCACAAGGTGTTCGTTATGTCCGATCGTCTCACCTGTCGCAACAGTAACAAACATACCAACATAAAGATCATCAAAAGAAAGTCTTTTTCTCATTAGTCAAAATCTAGCATAAATGCTAGATTTGTAAAATAAAAATGAAAAAAAATTGGAACCCAAAACAAATAGAACAGCACATAGAAGCGGCGAAAAAACTTGGAATTATAAAAGATGAGGTCAAGCAGTTTTTGGCTATGCCAAAAACTGCCACAACTGAAAAAGATGTCTTGAATTTTATAAAGAAAAGATATAAGGCACATGGATTAGTAAATGATTCAAAAAAAGAATTCGCAATTTGCGCTTTTAGAGAACACACAAAAGAAGTGCACTACTTTGCTTCTTCTACTACCAACTACAAACTAAAAACTGACAACTTACTCCTGATTGATATCTGGGCACACCTTGATAAAAAAGATGCTCCCTATGCCGACATGACATGGATGTTTTGGGTAGTTAATAGTAAAAAGTTAATAGCGAATAGAGAATACAAAAACATACAAAAAACCTGGGAAGTCTTACTCGAGGCAAGGAACACTGCAATAAATTTCATAAAAAAAGAATTAAAGAAAGGAACAATGCCGAGAGGATTAGATATCGACAGAGTAGCCTATGATGTCATTGGAAAAGTAGATCTTGGAAGAGGGATAAAACACACCATCGGACACTCACTTGGCTTTGACTCCCCTCACGGAAAACTCCCCGGTATAAACTGGAAAGAATACTCACCTCTTTTAAAAAATATCGGCTACACAATAGAACCAGGAATATATCTAGAAAATTTCGGCACGCGGACCGAGATAGATTTTTATATTAATAATCAAAACAAGGTTATAATCACAACACCTACTCAAAAAACAATAGACCTAATAAATTAACTACCGGGCATGAACTTCTATAATAAATACATTCTTCCAAAATTAATAAACTCTGTAATGCGTAAGAAGGGATTTCAAGTAGAGCGTTCTCTTGTTGTTTCGAATGCAAAAGATATTGTCCTTGAAATTGGTTTTGGATCAGGATTAAACTTGCCTTACTACCAAAACA
>JANMMK010000011.1:0-2395 GCA_031373235.1 bacterium
AAAAAGAGAAAAAAATGCTTAAATATTTATATATTATTAAGAGTAATTTTTACTGATAGGTTTGAAGGTCCGTCGAAACACTTTCAAATTTACATTGTAAAAATTACTCACCTCGTAGGCTATATACTACGAGCAATATATAAAAAAAATGCAATCAAAAGAATACTCCCTAGAAATAGGAGGAAAAGAGCTTAAAGCTCGTTTTACTGACCTTGCTGATCAAGCAACAGGTTCTGTGTTACTAAGTTATGGAGAAACTACAATACTCGCAACAGCAGTGATGAGTAAAAATGCAAAAGAAAGTAGTTGGTTTCCGCTCGTTGTTGATTTTGAAGAAAGATTTTATGCTGCCGGAAAAATACTTGGTAGTCGTTTTATGAGAAGAGAGGGTCGTCCAACAGATGACGCTGTTCTCGCAGGAAGAGTCGTTGACAGAACAATACGACCACTCTTTGATCAGTGGATTAGACATGATATTCAAGTAGTAGCAACAGTACTCGCGCTTGGAGAAGAAGATCCAGATGTACTTGGTGTAATTGCTGCATCGCTCGCGCTTGGAACTTCATGTATTCCTTGGAACGGACCGACAAGTGCAGTTCGAATTGGAAAAATTGGAGAGGAGTTTGTTGTAAATCCAACTTATGTACAAAGAGAGGGAGCTGACGCCTTCATGGATATGACTGCTTGTGGAAAAGACGGAAACATCAATATGATTGAAGTTGGAGCTAAAGAAATTTCAAATGAAGTTGCTGATGAAGGGTTCAAGAGAGCGTCTATCGAAATCGAAAAAATCCAAGCGTGGCAAAAACAAATAATTGCTGAAATAGGAAAGAAAAAAAAGATTATTCCAAAACCGGAACTTCCTGCTGGCGTGAAAGAATTATTTGCTGAAATAATCGCTCCAACATTTTTTACAGATATTTTTCAGGGACCTGGAAAAGAACATATAAACATCGTGCATGAAAAATGGATAGCGATATGCAAAGAAAAACTTCCTGACGTAAAAACATCTTTCGTTGAAGAATACTTCGATGAACAACTAAATGAACTACTACACAAAGAGGCGATCGATAATAAAAAAAGACCCGACTTAAGAGGTCTCGATGAGGTACGACCACTCTTTGCACAAGCAGGAGGTATTTCACCTGTGCTTCATGGATCAGGAATATTTTATAGAGGAGGCACCCACATTTTCTCAGCATTAACACTTGGAGGGCCTGGAGACACTCAAGTGCTTGATGGTATGGAAACAAAAGGCGAAAAAAGATTTATGCATCATTACAACTTTCCACCATAATCAGATGGAGAAACTGGAAGAATGGGTGGTTTAAACAGAAGAATGATTGGTCACGGAAACCTTGCAGAAAAAGCGCTCGTAGCAGTACTCCCTTCGAAAGAAGTTTTTCCATACACTATTCGACTAGTGTCTGAAGCACTCGCTTCAAACGGATCAACTTCAATGGGTTCTGTGTGTGGATCATCTCTTGCCCTTATGGACGGTGGAGTTCCTATTACAGGAGCAGTTGCTGGTATTGCCTCAGGCATCATGATGGAAAGCAAAGACAGATATGCACTTATTACTGATATTCAAGGACCTGAAGACCACCATGGAGACATGGACTTTAAAGTTGCTGGAACACAAAAAGGTATCACTGCAATTCAAATGGATATAAAAGTAGACAGTATTCCAGTACCGATTCTTTGTGAAGCACTTCGAAAAGCAGAAAAAGCTCGCTTACATATTATTGAAACTATGAACAGTGCTATAGAGGCACCTCGAAGTGACATTAGCTCACGGGCACCAAAAATACTCTCCCTCCATATTGCTGTTGATAAAATTGGACTAGTAATCGGAACAGGAGGAAAGACAATTAAAGAACTCATGGAACAATCTGGAGCTATTATCGATATTGAAGATGATGGTACCGTGTACTTTACAGGAACAAATGGTACTGCTGAAAAGGCAAAAGAGCTCGTATACAACATGACACGAGAATTCAAAGCAGGGGAGACATTTACAGGTGTAGTTACTAAACTTATGGAATTTGGAGCATTCGTAAGGATTGCAGGAAACACAGAAGGACTAGTACACGTTTCTGAAATGGCACCATTTAGAATTGAGAAAGTTTCTGACTATGTAAAAGAAGGTATGGAAGTACCAATTATGGTAAAGGAGATTGACGACAGGGGAAGAGTAAACCTATCGATCAAGAGAACAAATCCAAATTTCTTTACAGAAAAAACTATCTAAAAAAGCCGTGGCCTTTGGCCCCGGCTTTTTATATTGGTGTCACTTGAAAAAAAAAGTTAAAATATATCCATGGATAAAGAAGAGTTTTTAGAAGAAGCAAACAAAGCGAACGGGGACGTCCTTCGAGGAAAAACAATAACCGAC
>JANMMK010000024.1:0-5487 GCA_031373235.1 bacterium
CACTTTTCAATTCCGCATACTTCTTGCGGATGTAGGAACGAGCGAATTCTTCGTTAACAGTGGCGAATTCAGTTGCGGACAGTCTGGTTGCTTTCATAGGTTCAATTCTTAATTTACAATATATATATAGCGTAGTCAACCCTGTTTTAACTCTCTAAAATTGCTATAATGTTTAAATACAAAAAATAGATTTTATGGCTAAAAAAGAAGATAAAAAACCAAAAGAAGGAAATTACGGAGCGGAGCAGATTACTGTTCTTGAAGGTTTAGAACCTGTCAGAAAACGACCAGGAATGTACATCGGAACAACGGGTCCTGATGGTTTTCACCACCTTGTGACAGAAATCTTCGATAACTCTCGTGACGAGGCCATGGGTGGATTTTGTGACAATATCGAAATCGTGCTTCTTCCAGAAAACAGAGTTCGAGTTGCAGATAATGGACGAGGTATCCCAGTAGACATGCACTCAAAAACAAAAGTTTCCGCTCTTGAAACAATCATGACCACTCTCCATGCCGGAGGAAAATTCGGAGGAGAAGGCTACAAAGTCTCAGGAGGACTTCACGGAGTGGGAGCATCTGTAGTAAACGCTCTTTCTACTTACTGCCGAGTAGATGTCTTTCGAGAAGGAGGGCATTTCATGCAGGAATACAACATCGGAAAGAGAAAGGCTCAAGTAAAGAAAGTTGGCACTAGTAAAGCTCATGGGACAGTAGTTACCTTTGAACCAGACGAGACCATTTTTGGTAAACAAACTTTTGAATATAAAAGAATCGTGTCGCATATGCGTCAGCAAGCATATCTTGTAAAGAAACTTAGAATTACTGTTATTGATGCGAGGGAAGTCGAGAAAATAAGAGATCTAGAAGAGATCCATTACTTTAACGAACTTGCAATCGAAGCTCCTTCGTACACATTTTATTTTGAAGGAGGTATTGCATCACTCGTGAAGTTTAACAACTCACTTCAAAAGCCAGTTCATAAAAATATTTTCTATATAGAAGGGCAAGTTGAAGGTGTGGAAGCAATTGAGGTGGCATTACAATACGTGGACGATATCTCTCCTCGTATCACTGCTTTTGCAAACAATATTTTTAACCCTGAAGGAGGAACTCATGTTACGGGTTTTAAAACAGCTCTTACCAGAACGCTTAATACTTATGCAAAGAAGAATGGATACACAAAGGAAGATAGTGGAGATACATTTACTGGAGATGATGTACTCGAAGGACTTACTTGTGTTGTTTCAGTAAAGCTTCGGGAGATTCAGTTTGAGGGACAAACAAAGGCAAAGCTCGGAAGTACAGAGGCGACCGGTGCAGTTGCATCAGTTTTTGGAGATGCGTTCTCAATGTTTCTTGAAGAGAATCCAGATGATGCTAAGGGTATTATAAACAAAGTGATCCTTGCTATGAAGGCAAGAAAGGCGGCAAAAGCAGCGAAGGATTCAATTCTTCGAAAGGGTGCGCTTGAAGGCATGACGCTTCCAGGAAAGCTTGCCGACTGTCAAAGTAAAAAAGCAGAAGAGTCAGAATTGTTTATTGTAGAGGGAGACTCAGCGGGAGGTACAGCTAAAACAGGAAGAGATAGAAGGACTCAGGCGATACTTCCGCTTCGAGGAAAGATTTTAAATATTGAACGAGCACGACTTGATAAGATGCTTGCGTCAGAGCAAATTACTAATCTTGTTGTTGCGCTTGGTACTGCTATTGGGGACATGTTTGATATTACAAAACTCCGATATCATAAAGTAATTATTGCCACCGATGCGGACGTTGACGGTGCGCATATTAGAACATTACTTCTTACACTCTTTTATCGACATTTTAGACCGCTGATTGAGGCTGGGTATATTTATATTGCTCAACCGCCACTTTACAAACTAAAAGTCTCAAAGGAAGTACATTATTTTTATTCAGAAGAAGAAAAAGAAGATTTTCTTAAAGCACGAAAGTTACAAATAAACGAGACAGATCAAAACAGCGAGACAGAAGGTAATACTGAAAATGAAAATGCTGAAGAGGAAGAAAAGAAGGCTACCAAAAAAGTTACTGTACAGAGATATAAAGGTCTCGGAGAGATGAACGCAGAAGAACTTGCTGAAACTACAATGGAAGTAAAGAATCGTGTACTCAAACAGGTAAATATCGAAGATGCGGTTGAAGCTGATAAGGTTATCGATATCTTGATGGGGAATGACGTTCCTTCTCGAAAGTCTTTCATTCAATCGAACGCAAAGCTCGCTCGACTCGATATTTAGGTTTCTTTTAAAAATTACATAATGAAACATAAGGCAGTCTATTTTTTAGGTATTATTTTTCTACTCTTTATAAGTTTTTTTGTTTTTTTTCAAAGACCTAAACCTGTCTTGGTTTCTCCGAAAGTTCTTTTTAAAGATACTTGTGACAGAAAACTTATTACCGAATTTTCTGTGATGGACCCTGCCTTTTATCAAGGAGAGACTATCCCTCCTAAAATTTTAGAGGAAAAAATTTTAGGAGGGATAGTCAACCACCACTTACTTGCCAAAGAGTTTGTTGATGAGGTCCTCGTTACTCTGAAAGAGCAACAACCTAAGAGGATAGTTTTAATAAGTCCTAATCATTTTAATCAAGGAGCGGGAGATATACAAACTGCAGATCTTCTCTGGCGAAGTCCAGTAGGGGAAGTGAAGACACCTTGTGGCATTTTACAGGAAGGCATTGTTTCAAATGAACCTCTTACATTTCTCGGAGAACATGGTGTCTCTAATATCATTCCATTTATAAAAAAATATTTACCCGACACGGAAGTGTTACCTTTGGTAGTAAAAGAAAGGACAGACTTTGCTTCATTAGATACAGTAGCTGAGAGTCTCGCCTCACTCGAGAATACTATTTTTTTAGGGTCTTTTGATTTTTCACATGAGCTTCCACCTCTTGTATCAGAATTTCGTGACCAGAAAAGCCTTGATGTTATAACTTCTTTTGATTTGGCAGGTACGGATAATATTGCAGTAGACTCAAAACGAGGTCTTTATTTACTTCTTAAGGTCTTAGAGAAAAAAGGTGCACAAAATTTTTCTTTATTTAGAAATTCAAACTCCGGTTTTCTTATCAAAGAAGATATCACTGATGCTACAAGCTATATTACAGGGGTCTTCGAAAGGGGTCTGCCAAAAGTTCAAAGTGTCGCGAATATTTTATTTTTCGGAGACATGATGCTTGATAGAAATGTCGCAAAGAGGATGCTGGAGTATGGCGACGATTATCCTTTTTCAAACATAAAACACTTACTGCAAGGTAATGATATTGTTGGTGCAAACTTAGAGGGAGTGTTTACAGAAAACGACTCTATCGCACAAAAAAATAACAAAATTCTTCGATTTACTTTTGACCCTCCGCTTGTAAACGAGCTTGCTAAACTCGGTTTTACTGTTTTTAGTCAAGCAAATAATCACACCAATGATTTTGGTTTGAAGGGATTAGATAGTTCTTTCAACATTCTAGAAACGGCACGTCTTCTCCATTTCGGAAATTATTTTAATGATGGTTTTTCTGTAACAAGAAGTGTCGGGGGGAAGAATATTACTTTTATTGGTTTTAACGAATTTTCCTACAAAAATTACGAAAATATTTTGAAGGATATAACAGAGTCAAAACAAAAAGGAGACTTTGTTATTGTTGTGCCACATTGGGGAGATGAATATCAGGTAGTGGCAAACACAAAACAAAAAAAACTTGCAAGAGAGTTTGTTGATGCGGGTGCGGATATGGTTATTGGTGCGCACCCACATGTGGTACAAGATATTGATATATATAAAGACAAGCTTATTTTTTATTCACTGGGGAACTTTGTGTTTGACCAGGACTTTTCTAAAGAAACGACTGAGGGTCTCGGAGTCGGTCTTTCGCTAGAGAAGAACATTCTCCGTGCTTATTTGATACCTTTTGATATAAAACAAAGTCAGGTGGTACTTAAAAGCGGGGAAGCAGTAACAGAATTTTTGAGAAGGATTTCGTCGGTGTCGAGCAAGGACTTACAAGAACAAATTTTAAAAGGTAAAATAGAGGTATATGAAAAATAAATATGTTGTCATTGGTGGTGTTTTGGTATTTGGAGTAGCCACTTTTTTTATCGGTGCGTTTTTGAATAAGAATGGATTACTCTATAAGTCCGGAGGACCAGAATTTTCTTTTACAGATAAAAATATTGTTTCTGATACGGAAAGACTGCCAGTTCCAACAATTTCAATTAAGCAGGAGTATGAAGAACCAGAGACAGATAATGATCTGGTTTTAAAGGCTAAACAACTTGAAGTGTCTTGGACAAATGCAAAAGAAACTGTGCTTCCAGATATTTTTGTAGATGATAACAATGATTGTGCTCTGAACAAAAAAATGTATGAAGTGGGTGGTGCAAAAAAAGAGGGAGAAAACTTTACTGTATATCGCCTTGAGTATCAGTATGATTGTGCTCCAGGAGGTGGATTGTCTTTTGATTATCTCTTGAAGCCTTTAAATAATACAGGTCGAGATGTATATTTTTTAGATGAACTAAATTCAAATACTACTATTTCTTTTGGAGGATGTTTTGATACTAAGGGAGGTGAAATTGATTGTGGAGATGGTGTCTATAATAAATCTGTTTTTTCTTTTAATAAAAATAAAGATGACATAGGTTTTGGCTATGCCTTGCCACTTGGAGTGCCTAAAATTATTTCCAGAGACGGGTTGATATTGAAACTTGTCTCTTATAGTCCAAACAACCACTTTGATAAAACAGGATTAACAAAGGTATTTACATTTAACGCTAAAGAAAGTGCCTACTTTAATGAAGTTGAACCAACACTTGAGGTCTATTATAAAAAAGGTGTGACAGCTAGTGCAAAAAGTATTTATGATAAGGGTGGTTTTTATGTACAAGCTCCAGATGGTACTCTTCGTGTTTATGAGTCAAGTGATTTAAAACTTATCGGTACTCCATCTGATAACAAAGCGGGCTTTACTCTTTCTTCGGGAGAAATTCCAGAAAACATATTTTATAAATGGACTGATATTGGTGGATGTGGTGCGCAAAATTACACATCAGTCGTTGATATTCCACAAACAGAGCTAAAACAAATAGGGACAGCTAAATTCGACGGTACGCCAATATATACATTAAAATCAGATAATCATCCATTACTTAAAACGGTATATACAGACCATTACAATCCATGGAACGAAGAAAAAATTTCTTATGAAGAGTTTGTTAAGAAATTACCTTTATTTTTCTGGCGAGATCAATTTGGAAGATTAATAAAATTTGAAAACGAAAAGTTTTTACCTCAAGCAGAATGTGGAAAACCAGTGATCTACTTGTATCCAGAAAAGACAACGGATGTTGAAGTAAAAGTATTTCCTCAAGGAGGATTTTCTTATACCGAACCACTGTATGAAAGCGGGTGGAGTGTAGTAGCTACTCCTGAGAGTGTAATTACCAACAAGAAAGATGGAAAAACTTAC
>JANMMK010000054.1:0-19116 GCA_031373235.1 bacterium
GTAACTTTGTCGAAGTAAATCATAGTTCTATTATACAACTAACTTAGACTCTTTGAAAAGAATCTCATTACCGAATAACACTTACACTACAGATCTTTCTCTGCTTCAATAAACTTTTCAAGCTTACCTCCTTCAAACACACCTTCGGTATCAGAATCCTCAAGACCAGTTCGATGGTCTTTTACTAGTTTATATGGATGAAGAACATAAGAGCGAATCTGACTTCCCCACTCAGCTTCTACCGTAGAAGAGATCTGCATACCTTTTTCTTTTGCTTTTCTTTCTATTTCTTTTTGTGTATAAATTTTTCCCTTTATGAGTTCGATTGCTTTCTCTTTATTTTGAACCTGACTTCTCTCGCCGGAAACATGCACAGAAATTTTAGTCGGAATATGAACCACCCGCACCGCTGTTTCTCTCTTATTTACATTTTGTCCTCCTGGACCCCCTGCTTTTGCAAATTCAATTTTCAAGTCTGAATCCGCAACATCAATCGTGCTATCTTTTTCTAATTTTGGAATGACTTCTACCATGGCAAATGCAGTGTGTCTCAAACTCTTAGCATTAAAGGGAGAAATGCGCACGAGACGATGCACTCCCGATTCGTTTTTTAATGTTTTAAAAACATTTTTCCCTTTTATATCAAAGGACATATTTCTTATCCCACCGTGATCGTTACGGTGTTCGTGAATAAGTGAAGTAGAAAAACCTTTTTGACTAGTGTAACGCTGATACATAGAAACAAGCATCCCCGCAAAGTCCTCTGCATCATCTCCGCCAGCCCCTGCAAACACCGTCATTACTGCATCTCCTGCATCATAAGGACTCCCGCCATCTATCGTTGCTTTCAAATCTTGTAGTTCCTTAATAAGGCCTTGGGCCTTCTGCTTATCAAGCCAAAAATCAGAAGTAGCCATCAGAGCTTCGATTTCTTCTATTCTTTTTTTCTTTTCTGGAAGCATCGTGATGAAGCCAAACTTTACTATTTTTCTTCTGCCTTAAGTTTTCCGTGACCAGAAAGATAGTCTGCTATTTCATCAGCAAGAGACTGGTGAGCAGCAATAGCATCGAAAGAAAGTGATAATAGTCCTTCATTTTGAAGTGATTCACCCGCACCTTTTAGAAGATACCAAAGGGCCGAAGATGCTCCTTCTATCATCGAAAACCACACGAGCGATCTCACAGAGTCACCCCCTTTAAGAAAGTTTTCTTCCAAAAACGAAACCTCCGAAAACACTTTTTCTTCCGCTTCTTTAGCGTGTTTTGGAATTTCAAGGGTGGTGGTAAGGGTATCTATTCTTGTTTGGTGATCTTGATTTTGAATCAAGAGTGCATCAAACTCTTCACTTGCTATGAAACACAAAAGTACATCTTTATTTTTTTCAATAAGATTTTTTTCTATTTTCTTATATGCACTTACCTCTCCTAACTTACTCGCAATGAATTCTTTCATACAAAATATATTAACTAACAAGAACCTTATTCTACCTCACCTGAGACACAAAAAACACTGTCAAAAACAGGATCTAAGTCATCTAATACTTTGTAAGTAAAAACCGAAAAATTCTTATTTCCCGATATCATAGCCGAAAGTTTTCTTTCTCCCTCCCTGAAGAGACAGATCACCCTTTTACCAAGAGACTCTGCAAAACCAAGTTCATACCCAACACCAAGACTCGGATTTGTTACTTCTGCCACCACAACACCTGCTTCTTTTATCCAAGAAACATCGCGAGAAAAAATTTCTTCATCAGCTCTAGTTATTTCACCAACAGACGACAAAATCTCCTCCCCAATATGTTCTGTGAGAACAACACCTCTCTTTTGTAACAAAGCAATTATCCCTCTGTAAAATTCGCGATCATCTCTACCACCCCTTATAGAACCAGCAAAATACATTTTCATACCATTTAAAATACATCCTCCTTCTTATCTTTCAAAAAGTAAAGGAAGTTATTTACTATTTTAAGTAAAAGTTTAAATGGTGTTTCAACAATAAAATCCATAATAAACACAAGTGCATTAATACTAGAAAATTTAGTCGAAAGCAGTCTTCCTAAACGAATAACTGGGAGCATAAAAAGATTACCAAACATGGTGCCTAGTTTTTCTTTTTCACTACTGAGCTTGTATCGAAGTGCATGACCTCTGATTCGAACGGCAAAATAAGACACAAGAGCCAAGAAAACAAGAAACAATATAATACTTGCAAAATTAAAGTGAATCGCGCGAAGCACTCCTATAATAATTCCAAATGATACCGCGTAAAGAAGTCCGTAAAGGAAAAAATACACCAACTCATAAAACGAATTACTCTTTGTTTTGATAAAAACCTTTTCTACTTGCCCTTCAATAATCCGAAGTGCACCAGATATTGCCTTCTTCGTGTTTGAATCATCAAAACCTAGAGACCTTCTCGTGATAAACAAAAGCATAAGCGGATGAAACACAACATTAAAAATAAGGGCCCCGAATGCAATACTCCCAGCTAGCCACAGGTCAATTGGAACCTCTATAATAAGTGCGATAATTATTTTGGTACATAAAAGATAAATGACAGCCCGTACCCCACTTTTCTTTACATACGCTTTTTCTTGTTTGTAGTGGTTTTCAATATACTCCTTAAGGCGCTCTCCTACCCTGACAGTATCTGAAAATACTGTTTCACCTGCACCTTCGTATTCTTTGGCAAACTGATACAAGAGTCTTACTGAAACACCCATGTCTTTTATTCTGTTTGCAACAACCCACACTAAAGCATCTTCTACATAACTCTTTGATTTCTCAAAAAATTCAAAGGCAACTCGTACCGGAGTTGGATTAAGTATAGAAGTGTCGTGGGTAGTATGCGCATGCTTCCAAAGCAGGTAGATATCATCTTCAAGACTACTTTCAAAAAGCACGCGAGAAGTTGCCAAAAGAAAAAGTCTTTCTCTTCTTCGAGGGTCGATAGAAACATCGAAAGACACCGTGTCACGAAGTATCTCTGCAAACATAACTCTGGCGTTGTTCTCAAAATGATATGGAAATAAAAATTCGTGGACCTCAGAGGCTGCAAGACTTGTAGTAAAAGCTCTAAAACCCTTCGTATTGTATTTTTCGTCGGAAGAAAATGCTTTATATTTCTCAACTATTATTTGGATTTCTTTTGCTTTAGATTCTGGAACAATATCATTTGGAAGATATCCAGCACCAACAAGTTCCTCGACAATACTTTCGCCGATACTCCGTTGACCCATAAAAAGGAGCTTCCTTTTTATGATACGCTCGATAATTCTTCGCTTTATCTGCCCTTCATCTTGGTAATCAATAAGAGAACGGATTTTTTCGTAAAATTTTGCGACTTTTTGAGTAATGGGATGCGCAGAAACATGTGCCCCACCAACATGAACATCACGTTCTTTCCCTTCTTGCTGTTGTTTAGTAAGCGTATGTATGTAAATTGATGCCATAAAAATGAAGAAACCTCCAAAATAGAGGTTTCTTCATTTTACCATAGATACAAGCTTTTCAACTCAAACCACAAAACATGAGCCGTTGATCGGGATCGAACCGATGACCTCGTCATTCGTTTACACCTCTCCTTACGGGAGGACTAGACTGTATCTTTTTCCACTATTGGAAACCCTTGTCAGTCGTTCGGGCGTCAAAAAATTAACGCCACGGTCTTAACCCAGAAGGTCTTTAACCGTTATTCGGGATTCACTTATAAATTACTTCATAAGTGGGCAGGGGTTACGACCCACCAATGACGTGCTCTACCAACCGAGCTACAACGGCATAAAGTAACAATAGACTATTTAACTAAAGTTTTCAATCATGTTGCAAATAATTTTTTTTAATCTTGTATTGTTAAATTGTACAATCACCACTCCATACTGAGATTTATATTTATATGTCCCCTCACCTCGACTCTTTAAAACTAGAGTTTTATAAAATTGGCTCTTTTTAACTCCCAACTCTCGACTCCAATAATTAAGAGCTGCTTCTATTTCAATATCATGATGTATCTGTATACTAAACCTTAATTTATTTTTATCTATTCCAAAAAAACTTTCTAAAAATTTGATAAATTTTTGAAGCATCCTTGCGTCTGTATTAGTTATCCTCATTCCTCCGTTACCTCTTTTTGTTCCTTCTCCCCAATAAAGACCGAGACCCATTCCAAAAAGAATACCCTCTTTCAAATTCTTTGGCTGTTTTAGAGCAAATGGATCTCCTAGAGGATTTTTTAATTGATATATAGCATCAGAAATAGTCCTTTTTTTTATTTTATATTTTGAAAGCCAATAATTTATTTTATTTTCTGAACATTTTAGTAAAACAGATATTTGTGAAACGGACTTCTTATCTATAGTATAAAGATTTTCTAAAATACTTTTTGGTAGACCAGATACTTTCATGATATATACTATACCATACTACTGAACAAAAGTACTCCACTAGTTGTCTTTTTTCAAACTTTATATAGACTAAAGAAAAATATGACGACCAGACCCACACTGCTCATTCTAGCAATGCTCGAAGTCACTAGAGGTAATGTTGCTGAAGTAAATAGCAACTCTAAAGTGACCGAGTTCTGCAGAAATACAACAACAGGAAAACTAGGTAACGTCACCATTGGAGACTTTCACTTTACGTGTAACTCTGCCGGTGGGACAGTCACTTGGAATAAAACTGGTGACACAACACCTCACACCCTCAAATATTAGAGGGTGATTTTTATATCAAAAAAAACAGAGAGCGTAAGCCCTCTGTTTTAAACAAATCTTATTTTATTTAGAAAATGTCGCTTTGTCATCTACCTCTAGATAATCAAACAAAGTTGTCTTCTCTGGATCAAGACTAAGTCTTTCACATTCTCCTTTAAACCAATTCCTTGTACCTTCATCTGGGTGATTTGTGTAAGAGAAATCACTTCGAAAAGCACTACTCCAAGCTTCTACTTCTTCGGTGGTTTTTGGTGTGCCGTTTTCAAACACCCACACTCCTATTTCCTCATCGCTCGCACCACCATCTACCACAGCTTTGAAAGCATCAGCATCTATACCTTTAAAAGAAAATAACGCCTTATCAAGAGGACAATTAAAGTGATATTCTCCTTGTGTTCCCGCAGTAACCGCTCGGCATTTATCGATAGTTCTCGCTAAAATCGCAAAACCATTTACTGTCTCATAAGGACTTCGAGGACTAACCTCCGTCAAATTTTTTGCTTGCATGTTTTTGAATAGATTAATTACTAATTAAGTCATCATTATACATGAAATAACATAACTAAACTTTATTTTATTACCCCTTGAAAAATATGTTAAATATTGCATAATGAAAAATATGAAAAAACCTTTCGCCTTGGTCATTAATGGACCCGTTGGCTCTGGCAAGACAACTCTCGCCAACACTTTGCGTAGACACCTAAAGAAAACGGCTTTTCTAGGTATTGATGAAATAAAATATTTTTTAAACTCTTACGAAAGATTTAACTACAAATATAACAACATCTCACGAGATGCTGTTATTGCTATGTCAAAAACTTACATAAAAAATGGCTTCAATGTCGTCATCTCATCTTCATGGCCAAGTCCGTATTTTAAAAAACTAAAGACAGCTTTACCTAAGATAAAAATAATACCAATACTCCTTACAATACCACTCGAAGAATCAATAAGAAGAGTGAGGTCAAGAGGTGGGTTTTATCCAATAGAAAAAATCAAAAGAAACCACAAATTTTACTCTGCACAAAAAAATCCCGACACTATTGTTATCGATACTTATAAAAAAAGTATCTACAAAGTAAAAAAAGAAATACTGGTTGCACTTAAAAAAGATCTTGGTCTAGTTACTTCAATATAATTTACTTCCTGAATTTACTTTTAAAAAACATTTTCTACTAAAAAATTACGAAGTATCCTACCTAGAAATAAAAAGGGTTACCAGCGGTAAGTTTATGTCATAAACAACTCTGAAATTTTCAAAATAATTCAAGTTATTCTTTCGAGTTAAGTCACGAACGACATCTAAAAATCTACCTGAATATCCGTATTCGCATAGCCACACACCATCGGACTAAACTCGCACTAGGTACATCTAATTAGTCAATATCTTCCCTGACTTTAATTGTCTTATAATTTTCTCTCTTCCGCATAATTTTCAAATATGGATATAGGAAAAGAATAATTAATGCACCAATAATATTTAAAATTCCCGCCAACAAAAATATACTTTTGAAACCATGTGTATCCGCCATAAAACCTCCAAAAAATCCTCCGACAGCCAAGGCCATAGTTAACCCTCCAACACTAAATAAACTCCATTCAAATCCCTGAGACTCTTTATCTATGTGATGTGAAAATATTGCATAAAAAGCAGCCATCATGAATCCATCTACAAGGCCACTTAAAATCTGAAATATATAAAATTCAATTATTGTATTTACAAATAAAAGATAAAATGTGTAAATCACACCCGACAATCCCGCAAAAAAAAGAAGATAGAAATCCGACTTCTCACCAGCCTGCCTATCAAGCCACTTTGCCATAGGTATTTGAATAACTGATTTCATAACAGAATACATAGCTCCAGCAGAACCAACTAAAGCCAAACTAGCGCCTACTATATATTCAGTAGCATAAACAGCTAACAATGGCATATACAGACCAGCGGCTACGTTAATAATAAATAAAAAACCAAGTAACAACTTGATAGTTATATTCACCCCTTTTAACACAAATGTATCTTTCATAACTTTATTTTACCTTTTTCTTTTAAAAATAAACAGAAACTTACATCTCTAAAAAATAAAAAATCGGGCGTTAGCCCGTGGTTGATTCTCTGACCTGAATGAGACAGACAGGCCCGTTGTGATCTTTAGAAAGAGAACTTACTGATTGAAGACTAGGCCAACTGAGCTCCAAATCTCTCAGAGATTTAAAGCCCTGCTTTCCTACAACAACAGCAGTAAATCCCTTACCTTTTCCATCGTCTCGAAGAACTTGATATGTTTTTCCCATTTCGAGTTGTTCTGGAAAATGACCATGAGCCATTACGATATTCAAGAGCTCTTTAGGACCAGGTTTTCTAAAACAACGTGAAGGAATATATATGTCCATAAGTATTTCAAGAAGAACACTATAAGAACAACATCCTACTGTCAATCCCTCATACGCTCCATGTACACAGAAATAGTTCTTCTCTTATGAGGCTTCCCGTCCAAGACGTGCTTATAGCTCTTAAGCATTTTATGAATTTTGAAGTGAGGAGAAAATAGTGCGTAAATCTCTTCTTCTGTAGCAACATGTTCGGCTACTTTAATACGAGGATGAAGATAACTTCCCACTTCTCCGGCTGGGTTCTCCCTGAGGAGTCGCTTTGCATGAGAGTCTCCATCCAATATAAATGTCTTAAAGAAAAACCATCCGTAAGGTTTTGTTACTCTCGCAATTTCTTCTGCAAGAAGTTTTCTTCCCGCTTCGTTTAAAAAATGCGAAGTCATCATATCAAGTACCACATCACATGACTGATCTTCAAGCGGAAGTAAACCTGACACTTCTAACTGTCTAAACTCAAGATCTTTATTTTTTGTCTTATTCCTTGCTTGGTCTATCGCCGTGGTAGAAATATCCAACCCTAATCCCTTCATCTTATAAGAGTCTGCTAGTTGAATAATATTTCTGCCATTGCCACAGCCAATATCAAGCGCAAAACCACCTTCTGGAAACGGGTCCCATTCTGCATTTCTTATCGCCCACTTCGAAAAAGAAAGCATATCTTCTGCGGGCTCATCAGAGAGTCTTAAGTGTTTTCCCTCTTTATATTCTTTTTCCCAAAATGTTTTAGACATGAGTATTTAGTAGAGCTGAATCACTATCTAACCAGTTTTTGACCTCTTCCACAAGGACCACCGAACTTGGAAAAGTTATCTGTGCTAAAAATTCATCAGGAGTTAACCAAAAAAAGTTTTTAATTTCCTCATTATCAACTGTAACGCTTTGACCTTCCTCTATGGTTCCAACAAAATATTCTACCGTCTTATCAAACAACTCCCCATTGAAAGAAAAATTGTACTGCTGGGTAAATGTTTTGTCTGTAAGAAGTGCCAAAACTCCTGCCTCTTCTTTAAGTTCACGAAGAGCAGTTTCTTTGGGTGTTTCAATACCCTCTTGATGTCCTTTTGGAAATCCGAGATGTCCTACTGTATGTTCGAGTACTAGAAATTTTTTATATTCCTTATCGAAAGCAATAACACCATAAGAAAAGTCTTTTTTCATAACTTGATTATACTAACACAGTAAGTGTAAAAAATACTTTGTCCCCCACACGCACAGATTCACTCTTCCTTACTGCAAGTTTTAAAGGAAGAATATAACTTCCACTCTTCTTATTAGGAAAAACTGATGTTTTCCATTTTGTCTCTCCGACCTCTACCTCAACAGGTACTGCACCCCACCCACGAACCTTTTTACCAAAAGTTTTTTTTATACTTGACCCTAGTTCTTTTGGTACAGAGACAAAATGCCAACTTCCGGCCGTACTTGGATATAGCCAAACCTCTGCTGTAAACGACATCTTTTTATCCACCCAACAATTATACCAACCTTACTGAGGAGACCAAAAAACACTTCCTCACTTATGCACAAAAAAAGACCGACATGTGTCGGTCTTTTTTTGTGCGCCATAAGTTTCCATCATTAGAACTCCGATCACGGAAAATAAACTTATATTATTTATTTACAAATGTAATAGCTAATCGCTGAAGCATTAATTTTAAGTTTAGAACTGTGCGTAACTAAACAATACACGGAATGTTCTACACCAAATCATAGCATTACGATATTTAGACAAATCAGTTCCCGCAGGAATAAGATAATTTGCATTTCCTTCTGTTGCGCGGATAGGACCAAGATCAATAATATCGTCGTTACTCAAGTCAGAAGAAAGATATATTCTTAAATCTGGACCGTTAATAGTTTTAAGGTTTTCAAAACGAAGAAAAGTTTGTTCACCAGATTTTACGATAAGCGCAGAACCTTTAACATCATGCGCCTTTGCAATCATATTTGACTGACTTATGATAGTTGGTTTATTTTCTGGCATTGAGTCATTTTTTGCCATCACTTCATCTTTCATTTCCATTGTCTGTTTTTCAAAATCTGCTTTTGTTTTTGAATCCATTACCATAAGATCGTCTTTTACTGTTTGTGTTGAAGTAGAAACCGGAATGTCTTCGTTTAACACTTTTTTTGTCCACAAAGGTGACAAAAGAAAATATGCTACCGACAAGATAACTAGAGCAATAAAACTGATTACTATTTTTTTATTCATATATTTAATTGTATCAAATTAATCGTTTTTAAAAATACTTCGCAATACCGTGTGATATTGCGTATGTAGGAGGGGTTCCTAGCAATGACTGTAATCTTCGGCCTATAATAAATTTTCTTTTCGGTGAAAAGTCTTCGTCAAACTCGTTTCGCCCATTTATAACATGTTCCGATGCGTACTCACCTAAAGCAAAAGCCCACGGTAATCCTGTTGCAGCTCCAACATAAAACACAGAAGAATTATTTTCATCTACTCCAACAATCGGAAGCAGGTCTTTACTGACACCAAGCATTCCTGGCCACAAATATTCAATTTCAATATCAAGACCGGGAAACTTTTTTGTTATATAGTTTTTTAATCTCTTACTAAAACGAGCAGTGTTATTTGAAACATTCCGAGCGTATGTATACAGAAGATCTCCCCCGCCAATAAGTAAGCGATTATCCCCCGTTTTTCTAAAGTAGTTATATACCAAATCTGTATCCCACACCATTACAATATCTTTTGGAAAAATCTTTTTGACTTGCTCATCTGAAAGAGGTTTTGTTATTCCTAAAAATGTTTGTACATGATAAATCTCTTTTTCTAGAGCTCCCAAATCTGGTATAAACCTGTCTGCACAAACAACAATATTATCTGCCGTTATAGATCCATCACTTGTTATAACTTTATTTCCCTTTATTGAAACAACCTCCGTTTTCTCCAAAATTAATACACCTTTTTGTCTTAATACATCCTTCATTGCTTGGCAGTACAAGTAAGAATTTATACCGAAAGTTTCAGGGTATCTTACTCCTCCAGCATACATACCTCCTCCTATTACTGTTCTTATTTCAGTCTCATTATATAAAGTACTTGTGTATTCTAAACTTTTTCGTGACTCGTATTCTTTTTTTGGATGCTTAAAACCAGATGTATCGTTTGCAATAAAAAGAGAATCTTGTTTTTGGTAGTCACAAGAAATATTATACTGTTCTATATTTTTTCTAATGTTTTCAACTCCAGATAAAACAAACTCCCAAATTCTTTTTGCTTTTTCTGGTCCGTAGGTATCAATAAGAGAACTTAATTCAATTTCAGAATCAGGCGTTATAAATCCGGATGTCTTGCCACTTGCCCCAGAACCACAAAAATCTTTTTCTACCAGAACAACTTCCACACCTTCACTACAAAGTTTTTGCGCACAAGAAAGTCCCGCCATTCCACCACCAATAACTGCAACTTTTGTTTTTATTTCACCCTTAAAACTTTCACTTGGTTTAGGATCTTTTAATGTGTACCAATACACAGAAGATGGTGTGTTATTTGATGTGTTTTTTTTCATATATAAGGATCTTTTTTAGCAATAAAATACTATCTATTTAAATAAGTAATCGTTAACTGTAAGCAAGTGGCGAATGTCCCCCACAAGAGATACGGGATATTGGCGTAGACAACCCAGCGCAAGTCTGGCGATGCATGCCAAACAGCGTAGAGCCCCCAGATGAGCGTGCCGACGACAAGCAAGATATCGAGCGAGGCAAGCAAATTATTTTTCAATCCAAATTGAATCGGGGTGAAAATAAGGTTAAAGAATAAGTTGAGGGCGAAAGGTAGTGCCACGATCCACGGAATCTGCTTGGTGAACGCTTTGTAAAACACAGTACCGAAAGAGGCGGCGATGATTAGATAAAGCACGCTCCACACCGGCCCAAAAAGCCATGAAGGCGGTGACCATGTCGGCTTGATAAGTTGTGAGTACCAGTTGTAGGTGTTGT
This sequence comes from bacterium, assembly GCA_031373235.1. GTDB lineage: Bacteria > Patescibacteriota > Minisyncoccia > Phycocordibacterales > CAIRYW01 > JANMMK01. Next base: position 11,076 of record JANMMK010000054.1, read on the forward strand.
TCATAAGTTTTTATTTATATTTACGGTGAGCTAGTCAAACCATTTTACCATTTTTCCCCTAAGTATTCTTTACTGCAGTGTTTTGCAAAATGCTAGTATAGACAAAGCTTTCGGGGTTAGTTTATGACGGACATTTGGTCCATCATTTCGCTTCACGATGAGTCCAGCAATCGCCATCTTACGAATATGGTCCGATGCGTTCTCATACCCTATCTTGAGCTTCTCTGAAATGTCAGCCACAGACAACTCCGGTTCCTTTGCCAATAACTCCAAAATCTTGAGCCGATTGTGATTAGCGAATCCTTTTAATAACCTTTCAACTTTTCGATACTCTAGTGCCATAGTCTATTTATTATATCACCGTCAATTTTCTTATACTAGTGTTTTGCAAAACACTAGTATAAAGAATTATGTGTGAGGTACGCGGGGACGGTCGTTGTTGCTTAGATTTTAAAATTTATATTACTTCCAATATTGCAAAAGTAATCCAAAGACAACAAACAGTACTAATTGATATCCACCTTGGATAAGAAAGCGTGCCCACTTATTCCCCCTCGGCTCATTGGTCCACATCACCGCACCTGCTAGAGTTGGAATCACAAACGCCGCCCAGATCCACACTGCTCTCTCAGTGCCACCTACTTTAGTGGTATCTGCTATGAGATGTGCCAAGACAAGAACTTGAAAGAGTGTCAGAACAAACTGCACGACATACATAGGCACATACTCCTTCTGCATCTTTTTGTTCGCCTCGGGGTCCTCGGTACTCACACCGATTATCTCCATCCACTTCTTACCAAAAAGCGGCCCATACCAAACAGCACCAATCACCATTGATAATATTGCACCAACCAAAATTGCTAAATAATTAATTGATATTGATTCCATATAATGTAGTGATAATTAAATAATTTTCTGAGCTATTTCTATTTTAACATTCTAGTTATCGTAAAAATACCTTTCCTGTTGTACGACATGAAGCGGTCGATGCGCAAGGGGCGCTATATCCCGCGAAGCATCCTTAGCCCCGGTCACCCCAAGATAATTGTTCTTTTACCACTTTTAAGTCTTTCCCCTCTAATACATTAAGGTAATCATTTAATGTTTCTAAACTTACAACATCAATTAAAAAGAATTCATTCCGTTGATTTTTTGAATGATCGAAATATGCGTATTGAGTTTCTATTTCAAAATCTTCAATAACTTTTTCTGGCTCTCCTTTCTGAATTACATCATATTTGTATAAGTTATCGAAAGAATTGCAAAGAATGACTGGATATTTGAGAGTGGCTTTTATCATGTCGTTCCGAGTATTGTTAAATATGTCTGGCAAAATAGAACCATTTCGGCTGTTAGCTATCATTCCATTTAGAGATTGAGTTATTGCTTTATAGAACACTTCTCCGTCGGGTGATTGTGCTTTGGATGCAAATAATTTTGCCACTAAAGAATCAGTTAAATAGTGATGGTCTCCAGTCATGAAATAATTACGCGGGTCTTTCAATGGAGTAGTTCTAAGAACGAGATCAACCGCTTCTTGTTTGTTTCTTTCGTCAAACCAAAATACAGTATCTTCTTTAATATATTTACACTCAATAAAAAGCTGTATATTTACTGTTCCAGTAAACCGACCGAAAGAAGCTGTTTGAAAATTTTTCTCGGCAATAATATCAATCTCTCTGGGTTTTTCGCTAAAGTTATCTGTATAATACGGACTTACTAAAACATACCAGCCCTTCGCACGAAGAAAATCAACAACTTTAGAGTGCAAATTGTTTCCGCTTTCTTCAATAATTTTTTTAATATTATCTATACTCATTTTTAATTTATAGAAATAATTATTCGATCTTATCCGACTTTGTAAGATTACATTTTAAACAAAGTAGCCTTACGTTATTTACTAATAAACTTGTACCGCCTTTTGAGAAAGGCAGGTCATGATCAAAGTGAAGATTGGTGATACTACCGCAAATAACACATTTACCTTGATCTCTTTTCCATACCAACTGTTTAACTTCAGAAGGAATAAGTCTTCTGTGTTCTAAATTTAAATTATCATTATTTGAATCTTCATTTTGTTCAGATAGTTTTAATATATATCTGAATACATTTCTTTTTCCGTCACGAACTACATTGTAATCAATTAAATCAAAATACCCTTTTAAAGACCAAATGCCGTCTTTAATTTTTTCATATACTTTTACCAACTCAGGCTTACCACCTTTTTTATAATCATTAATAGATTTTATAAATTTTCCATTCTGAGTTAATCCGCCACTTGGAAGTTTTTCGGGTTGATCATCAATTTTATAATCATCAGAATGATTTTTTTGAACATCATGACCTTCATATTCAATTGTTATACCATCATCGTGAATTCTATCTTTATAAGGAGCATTTAATCTTTGAGACATTAAAATAACTGAATACGCAGGGTTAAGCCTAAAATTCATTCCGCGCTGAAGTTGTGTTTTTTCAACATCGCACATCTCTCTGTAATTTAAAATATCATCTAGTATTTTCATGTTTATTTACAGCTTTATTACTCATTTTTAAGAATCTCCTGCACAATCCCTTGTACTGTATCTCCTTCTTCTGGAATTATTGGCTGATGGCTGGAGTTTGTGCTTTTTGGTAATAAAATTCTGCGACCATCTTTTTTGTCATAATATTTTATCGTTACATTTTCACCACCAAGCAAAGAAACTACCTTGTCACCAGTCTCACCCTTTTCTGAAAATCGACACAGTACCAAATCTTTATCATTTATCCCTGCTTTATTCATTGAATCCCCACTAGCTCTAACAATAAAATACTTGGTCCCGGGTTTAATTTTGCTTTTTTCGACTTGTATCGTTTCCTCAATATTTCTTTCCCCCAAAAGTGGCTCTCCACAGGGTGCTGATCCAACCAGTGGAATACCTACCATTTCACCAACGTATGGAGATTTTATTATTTGGGGAGTAATTTCTTTTTGAATTGAGATAGAGGTTTTATTTACAATTTGGCTTAAATAACTTCTTAAATTTTCATCGACAACATAAACATAAGTGCCCTTTATGCCACGAGTTAGTAGTGTTTTATAAATATTGATTATGTATCTTTCTAATTCGTTTGGATCAGTAATACCATTACGACCATTTGTATCAAAATACTTTTCCTTATCAACTTTGAATTTTTTATTTTCTATGTCATATGAAAATTCTGGGCCAATAATTACACCAACATAATTTAAATCATAGCCTTGTACGGTATGAATACAACCTACTTCATTTATTGCATTTGGTGAATTAACCCAGTCTTGTGCAATAGAATTCCAGACAAGTCTTAAGTCACCTATTTCTATATCGTGTTTTTTGTAGATTTCTTTTTTGGGTTTGTATGCCATGGCCACGCAAAACCAGAAACCACACGAGCAAGTTTGTGTTTTTTATCTTTTTCTTTAATTTCGTTTACCATTTTTTCAGCACTATCAAATAGTTTAAAATCATAATTTGGAAAATTAGTATTTTGTGGAGTTTTTAAATCAAAAAAATCTTCGATGAATTTAATATATTCTTCACCTGCCTCAACGCGCATTTGCGAAACTAATTCGTATTTTTTAGAATTAAGTTTTTTAAAATCCTCAGGCCTAATGTCGGCAGGTTTTACACTTTGATTTTGATCATAGAAAAATATTTGGTGTTTAGATGACTTCATTACCCAATCAAGCTGTGTGCCTTCATTACCTAGACCAAGCCCACGATTTACATTGTCATATGCACCATAACCCATAATACCCTTCCGTCTTTGTAATCTATGGGACTCATCAACTATCAGCAAATCATAAGTATCTTTTACAACGTCGTTTGGTCCAATAACCATGTTTGATTTTAAGCCTTTTATTTTCGAAAAAACTTTAGCTATTGTTTTTCGAAGTGATGCCATTGGTACAACAAGACCAATATTCATATTTTTTGTTTCCTCTTGTTCTTTTAGGTATTTAAAAAGATACGTGGCAAGAATTGTTTTACCTGTGCCAGGTTTACCATTTACTATAAAAGTATTTATCTCATTCTTCTTTATATCCTCATATATTTTATTAGCAACAAATAATTGGTCTTCTGTTAAAGATTTATATGGTGAATATTTAAATAGGTCGCTATTTCTTAAGTCTATTAGTGTATTTTTAACCAATCCTTTTTCAATGAGAAAATCCCACGCAATCTCAAATTTGGTCTTGTATTTATCTTTATCGTAATATTTATGATTTTTTAATCCACCGTTTCCGTTTTGGATAATAAACTGACCATCTGCAGAAACATATTGTATTAACCATGATTCTATATCTAATGTTGCTGAAACATTATATTCCTCGTCAGTTATTATATGAATATTCTTTAACTTTGATCTTTCAGGATTTTCATAATGTTCTTTACTTCTTCCATGTAGACGAGTTGTCTCTCCAATATAAATTTCTTTTCCGTCTTCAATAATGTAAACTACTGGCCAATTTAAACCAAAATTATAATTTTTTATTAGATCGAATTTGTCTTTATCAAAAGGGAAAGTTTCAATTTTAGACATACTCTATAACTTGTTATATTTAGTATGCTTCCCTTTCGCTTTTTCGATCGGATATTTTTCTTCGTTTTTTGAAATTTTCTTCTCTAGCGCATCAAGAATATCAATTTTAAGATCTGTACTCATCAAAAGTACCCAGTATAAAACATCGGCCAATTCCTCACCTATATCTACTTTATTTGTCACAATATATTTTTCCATTTCTCCCTTACTCTTCCATTGAAAATGTTCCATAACTTCTGTCGCCTCCAATACCAAAGACAAAGCAACATCTTTTGGATTATGAAACTGTTTCCAGTCCCGTGCATCACGGAAAGCAATTATTCTTTTTGTTAGATTTTTTATATCTTTCATAAATTTAATTTATAGGGCAAGTGTTTTTACCAAAGGCCGCATAAAACCCACACCAACTAAATATTGCTTCGAAGAATGCGAAACCGGAAAAGAAGATGAGGATAGGACTCCATGATGTGGTGATGGCCCACAGAAGTAATCCTACGCCGATAATGAGGCGAAGTAAACGGTCGGATTTACCAATGTTCTTGGCAACTCCTCGTGGAGAGCTTTTTGCAAACTTTTTCAAAATTGCACGGTAGATGAAGCCAACAATGAAGGAAAGAATATACATAATGACGACAAGTCCCCAGCCGAATGGTGAGAGGATGAAAGAAATTGGAGATTCTTCAAAAAAGTCTCTTTTCAAATCAGGAATTATCGAAAGAGCATTCATCCCCTCCTTGCCATCAAATGCTTCTATCTCACCTACTGCGAGTGAATACTTGCCAGTGTTCTCTCCATTTGAAACTTTGATTGTATACACTCCGGCCTCTGCGCGAGCTTTGTATTCCCCACCGTCGAAATAATTACTTTGCCCGAATGGCTCAAAGTATGGTTTCCAAGTGGCGCTCTCGCCTCCGATTGTTGCTATTTTCTCATCCCCTTTGAATACTTCTGCGAGTATATCCTTTTTTGTAGATTCTATATCTGGGACCAAAATGCCGACATAGAGGTCAAATGGCAGAGGGGCATTTATGACATAGACATCTGGCTCACCGGTGAGCTCGGCGTAATAAGCTTTTGATACTTCTGGATCTGGCACCGTCGTCAGTCGGCTCTCTGTAATGCGTGGCTGATGCGCGGAAGCAAGCGCTGGCAAAAATGCACAAATAGTTAAAACAAATAAAAGCTTTTTTGCTAAATTTTTCACAGGCTAATTATAGCAGTTATGCGTCTACTATACCCATAGAAATGCAAAGCTCTACTCCTCGATAGTTTGCACTATATTTTAAACTTCATAGCTTCTTGTAAAACTTCTGCACTGATTTTATATATTTCTATAGGAGAACTGTCAAAATCATTTGGTATGCTGTCCGGTGCACCAATATTTGGATATTTTTTACAATCCTTTGCTTGAGTAGTAGAAACATGAATAAGCCTATCCTCGTAAAATGTATATTCATGGTTTTTGTTACATGGGTACAGGCTGTAGGATGAAAATCCATAGATTCCAAATATTTTGTGATCCGTATCAAAATAACCATTGACCAACCCGTCGGTATGCTCATTTTTACTCGTACCGTTTTGATCAAAATTTTTAACCCCTTTTGGTGATGTATCCAGTATCGTTACTGGACGAACAAGTAGTGTGGTTGGCTTAAATACAACCTGATACAAAGTTCCATATATATTATAGGCACCTGATGAAGTAACATCCTCAACAAGCACTAGGTCTGTTGTGGGAGCCACAGGCATCACTTCTGTTTGATATGCAACAGAAGTGTCTCCTCGTGTTTCTCCTGTGTCATATAAATTTAAATTATCCACGACAGACTTTACTTCTTCTGTATCCCTTAATGATAATTTTGGTTTTAAAGATTGCGCAATAACAAAAGCTGAATAAAGCATTGAATACTTTTTTGTAGACGAAGCACTCCTCTCTAGGGCTAGATACTTGGTAATAGGCTCCGGGTTGTTAAGAAATTCTGAATACGAAAGCAATGCTCCAATGGTGGCCTCCGAATATTGATTTGAAGCAATGTCTAAACCTTGAGTAACTGGGCAGATGTGATCAAAATCAAAAGCTTGTTCATTCCCTTCAGGACCATTCGGGTCAAACTTAACATACTGAGAAAGACAAGAGGTCTTATTATTTGCATATACTGGATTAGAGTAAACTTTTGCGACAACACGCATCAATGATTCACCTGTCACAGCGTGTCTCTGTGCGACAAAATTTTCCTGTTCCAGTGGAAAATATTCTATAGAGTGCCCTACTACCCATGCATATCCTCCAACAAAAATAGATAAAATTAAAACAACAGCCAAAGCAAATATGGAGGAAATTTCTTTTTTCATATTTACAAATAATAACATATTTCAACATCCCATCACCCCGCAAAAAAACACCTATTATATGTGGGTGTTTTTTGTTTGCGCAAGTGACGGGGCTCGGTCACAGATAACTGTTGCCACACAAAAATTCCCCAACACCACATCTTTAGCTAACAAATAATCCTCCGAGTTTAGTTTAAAAACTTGCTAATTGAAATTTTATTTATAGTAGTTCCCTGTAAAGTTATCGATGTACACATTACAATCTTCTCCTCCTGTAATTGCCAATTTACCTCCCAATTCAAATTCAAAATACAACCTACATTCATTATTTTCTGGGTCTATAAACATCCCTTTTTGATCGTCTATTTCAAGAATCGCATCTATATGTCCAGTATGGGCCTCGGCCACTTCCTTATTTTCCATATTACCTGGACCAGAGAGCACTGTTTTACCTACCACTTTTATTTTTGTATTACTCAAAACTAACACTTCTAACTCACCTACTCCAAACTCTGAACTATAAGTGCCAGAAAAATCTCTCACACTTGAAACTTGCGTATTAATTTTTGGTTTTAAAACTTTTAATTCTTTATCTTGATATTGAATTATTCTATCTACTAAAGTAGGAACCCAAATTTTTTGAGTGGCCAATAGCGCAACACCTATGATGATTAGAACTCGTAGAAGGACTCTTACAAATTTTAGTAAATTCATATAAATAATATTACCACAGATGAACATCCCCTTTTCCTGCATAAAAATACCGACATATGAAGTGACGGGGATCTCGAAGCTTACAGCTTCAGTACATCTTTCGAGCCCCTACTTGAACAGCTAGAAATATGGGTCTCTCCCCTTACAGGGGCAGTATCCCGATTGGAGATTTTTTCATCAAATAATTTGAATCAAAAATCTACTCAATCGGGCTTCGAGCCCCGCCGGAAGCAATACCCATTGCTTCCTCACTTGCAGCAAAAAAAGACCGTAAGGAGTGACGAAAAAAGGGCTCGGTCACAGGTATTTTTCTACTGAAAAATCCTGCGACCCCGACTCGTGCCGTCGCACTCCGTCTTTCGAGCCCCTACTTGACCAGCTAGAAATACAAAAAGAACCGATTTTTAAAATCGGTTCTTTTTGTATTTAG
>JANMMK010000064.1:0-3478 GCA_031373235.1 bacterium
GGTTTGACTAAGCAGGTTATTTTTAAGGGTGCGATACCTCATGATGAGATACCAGGAGTCTTAAAAAACAATAGTATAATGATTCATACCAGTAAGACGGGAAGTGTAGATAAGGTGGTTTTGGAAGCCTTACTTGGTGGGGTGCTTGTCCTTACAGAGAACGAGTCTTTTAAAAAAGCACTTGGACCTGTCGGTATGTTTATGGACGAAACTTCTCCGAAAGTGTATAAAGAAAAGGTTATTAGTTTTAGTATGGACAAAGAAAAGTTTTTGAATGCTGTTACGATAGGAAAGAGATGGGTGGAAGATAATCACAGTCTCAAAGCATTGATACCAAAAATAAAAGAAGCATATGAAAAGCTCTATACAAGTAGATAAAAACCATTACAACATAGAAAAATATTCTCACCCAGAGAGATGGGTGAGTTATTATTATCAGCTTAAAGAAGTTTTGGCTTCAAAACCTGAGAGTATTTTAGAAGTCGGGGTGGGGGATAAGGTATTTGGTTCTTTTATTAAAAACAATACTGCTATCTCATATACGAGTGTAGATATTGCTGAAGACTTACATCCTGATGTACTTGGAGATGTTCTTGCGTTACCATTTCCGGATAACAGTTTTGACGCCGTGTGCGTTTTTGAAGTTTTAGAACATTTGCCATTTGAAAAATTTGAGCAAGCACTTCACGAACTTTTTCGAGTGACAAAAAAATCTGTGTTTATTAGTTTGCCACACTTTGGTCCACCAGTTAAACTTTTACTAAAGGTCCCTTTTTTGCCGGAAATAAAGTTTGCAGTTAAGATTCCTTTCGGAAGGAAACATGTGTTTAATGGTGAACATTATTTTGAAATAGGGAAGAAAGGTTTCCCTCTTTCTACTATAAAAGAAAAAATAACTAATGTCGGAGTTTTAATTAACGACTATGTGCCATTTGAAAATCAGTATCACCACTTTTTTATTTTAAATAAATGAACAACGAAGAAGTAAAAAAATTCTATAATACCGTCATTAAGGCAGAATATGCCGGTACTTATGAATACAAAAGATGGTTCTCTACAGCAGAAAAGCGCGCTGGGTATAAAGGGACTCTTGATACCTTACTCTTAGTACAAAAGAAGCATGACTTGTCTTATAAAAAGTATCTTGAGCTTGGTCCGGGACCTGGAACATGGAGTGAAGTATTTTTAGGGTTAAATAAAGACGCTCTCATGGATGTGGTTGATATTTCTGAAGAGATGCTTCGGATGACTAGAGAACGCTTTAAGTCACAAAGTAACATAAATTGTATTCAGAGTGATTTTCTACTTTATGAGACAGAAAAGAAGTATGATTTCTTTTTTTCTTCGAGAGCGCTTGAGTATTTTGTTGATAAAACATCTCTCATAAAAAAAATACATAGCTTACTTGATAAAAACGGAAATGCGGTTGTGGTCACGAAAATGCCTCATTATAGAAGAAGAAATTTTTTTCGAAAACTTACTTCGATACATCAACATCAAATTACTCCTAAAGATTTAACAACACTTATTTCGGAGAATGGTTTTGAGGTGCTTGGTGTCTATGGTACAACTTATGTTTTTCCACTTCTTCGTAGCGGACTCTTAGATAGAGTGCTTTACAAAGTTTTTTCGAGGTTTTCTGTTAATTTTTTTACTGGTTTCTTTTTGGAATCTTATACAGTGGTTTTTAAAAAAATATGATCGTAGAACTCTTTGGGCTGCCCGCTACCGGGAAGAGCAGTTTTGCAGGGATTCTTGAAAAAGAGGGATATACCCGTATTACTGTTTCGAGTAAGGTGGCTATTGTTTTTTGGAATTTACTTTTTATGTTTTTTCATCCTATATCTTTCTTTGGTATTTTTTTTGTTTTACTTAAAATTAGTAATAGTTTTGTTGTTTTTCGGTTTAACTTCTTTAATGGGTTTCTACACAGAAACGCCAAGTGGCAGAAGGCGCTTTTCACGCGAAGAGAAAGGGTACTAATTGACGAAGGCCACTTTCAAAATATTTTATCTTTTTTTTCTACCGAAGCGAGCGATACAGGTATAAAAAATATAATTAAATATACAAAAAAACCAGATATGCTTTATATACTGACACTTGATGAAGTCGAGCGAGAAAAACGCTTGGCTATGAGAGCTAAGAATAGTAGAAGTGAATTAGGAGAAGAATACTTTACTTTGTGGAGTAGGGTGGTGAAGCTGAACAGTGAACGGACTATCAAGATTATAAAAGAGCTTGTTTTACCGCATAAGGTTATTGAAGGAAAATAGTATGAGTTATTTTAGAAAACTAATAAAAATAAGCCTGCTTTTCACCTCTCGAATACTTGGTTTTTTAACCCCAAGAGGCCCTATTGTTTTGATGTATCACTCTGTTGGGGGGTTGTCTTCAAAACATAGTATTAGTCCAGAGTCTTTTAAAAAACAATTAGAGTATCTTACTTCAAGATATAACATTGTTTCTTTGGAGGATGTTGTGTTATGGACACAAGGTAAAAAAGAAATTTCCAAGAATAGTGTAGCGCTCTCTTTTGATGATGGATATAAAGATACAAAAGAGGTTTTGTTGCCACTATTAGTAAAATATAATATTCCTGCCACACTTTTCCTGACGACTATGCTTGAGCCACTAAAGACACTTGGTGGTATGCCTCGACCAACTAAGGACGATGTAAAGGTTTTCTCTCTAAGCAAACTTCTTTCGGTAGAAGCCCACGGACATTCTCATCAGAATCTAAAGACACTATCAGAAGAAGAAGTTGAAAAAGATATTGGTCAAAATAAAGAAAATATTGTAACCATGACAGGTCGTGTGCCAATTTATTTTGCTTATCCATATGGCTATAAAAACAAAGAAGTTATTTTAGCGGTAGAAAAAAACTTTCAAGCGGGGTTTGGTATTGGAGAGGGTAGTATAAGAAAAGGCGATTCACTTTTTAGTCTTAGAAGGGTCCAGGTAGATAGAACTGTTACATTTTTGGAGTTTAAGTTACGATTGACTTCCGCTGTTGATGTAAATAGAAAAATAGTTGATGGTCTAAGAAAAATATGGAACAAGAAAAAATAAATTGCACTGTAGCTGTCCTTACTTTTAACTCTGGAGCTGGTCTTAGGACGTGTCTTTCAAGTGTAAAAGAATTTGCAGAGACTATTGTTGCGGACGGTGGTAGCACAGATGATACTTTATCTATTGCAAGAGAGTATGGTGCAAAGATTATTTCACAAAGTAATCCTGGGTTTCCTATTAGTGACTTTGCAAAAGAACGACAAAAAACACTTGATGTTGCAACTTGCTCTTGGTTTTTTTATCTTGACTCTGACGAAATAATGACGGAAGAGTTAAAAGAAGAAATAAGGAAAATCACAAATTTTCCAACTCTACCTTACAAGGTATATAAAGTGCGCTACGAACTTTCAACTCCAGACTTTAAAAAAAGATATATTTCTTATAAACCATATTTTCAGACAAGATTTTT
>JANMMK010000033.1:0-15666 GCA_031373235.1 bacterium
TGGATTGTAGTTTTTTGCGAAGACATAAATATACCCTTCCTGTCCCCACCCAAGGAGCGGACGATCCTTTACACCTTGAAGCGCCATCGGCCACACATATCCTCTGGCCTGACTCTTATTTTCACTCCATGATATTGAAGCAAAACGAGAAAGCACCGGACTCTCTTTTACAAAAGATGTGTTTTTAATTGCCAAAAAGCCACCAACAAGTATTAATACCACAAGAATAATAGCTTGAGCTGTTTTTTTAATATATTTTGATTCTTTTTCACTAAAAGCAATGAAAAGTGCAGTAACAAAAATACCCCCAATAAATCCAAGTATTGCACCTCTGGTCGCTGTGAAATACAGAAGTGTCGTCATCATTATTCCAAGAGCTCCGTACCAGAAAGCAACAACATACTCTGACCATTCTTTCCGAGCAAAACGAATATAGAACATAAAAACACCCAAACAAAAGGCAATAAGTGCAATCGTACCACCAATCTTTCCTGCTGATATTTGAGGGTTTGAAATTAAAGAAATATAGTATAGAGAAAATGCAATAAGCCCCGCTCCACTTGCCTCAGTGATTCCTGAAACTTTTAATTTTCTTTGGTAAAGAACATAAAGCAGTATGAATAAATGAACCATTAAATACGCTCCGAAGTAGGCAGCGTTTCCGAGTGTCCCATCAACTCGAATACCTCCTTGGTTGATAACAAAATCCCCCGATACCTGTACCAAACCGAAACAAGAAAGATACGTCGCAACCGAGAGAAAAGACAAAAGAAGCACCTGCCATTCTTCTTTCGAACGTAAAACAGAAGAAGCAATAAAAAAATAAAGTCCGAGGTGGAACAATGAGACAAAACCCTCCATTCGCTCAAAATTACTCCAAAATGCCTTAAATGGAAATGGGGCGTTAAGATTGGCAATAAACATAATTCCTAAGAAAGCAGAAAGACTCCAGACCAGTGCTGTTTTCCGTGGACGAAACGCTTTGTCGTGAATGACAAGTAATACATATAACCCAGCCATCAACCCAACAAGCACCCTAAAGTAAAAACCTTTTCCTGTAATAAAAGGAAAAAACAAACTGTCAGCAACAATAATAGAAACAAGCGGTACTGCTACAAGAAGTCCAATAAGCAGATTTTTTATGATGTTTTGCATATGGAAGCTATTCTATAACAAGTTTCTTTCTTTTAGAAATGCCACAAGTATGTCTGCACACTCTTCTGCTTCTGTACATGAAGTATCAAAAGTAAATTCAGGATTCTCTGGTGCTTCATATGGGTCGTCCACCCCTGTAAAACCTTTGATAATTCCCTGTTTTGCTTTCTGGTATAGACCTTTTACATCTCGCTTTTCGCAGACTTCTATTGGTGTAGACACATAGACTTCAATATAAGTTCCCACAGAAGAAATAAGATTACGATTTTTGGCTCGAGGAGTGATATAAGGAGCAATCGCCGAACAAAGAGCGATACCTCCATGTTTTGTAATCTCACTTGCCACAAAACCAATCCGTTCAATGTTTGTATCTCTGTCTTCTTTTGAGAAACCAAGCCCCTTTGAAAGGTGATTCCTTATCACGTCCCCATCAAGTAGTGTTACTGTTTTATTACTGTGTTCAATAAGCTTCATTTTTAAAATATTAGCAATGGTAGATTTGCCGGAACCAGAAAGTCCTGTAAAAAAAATAGTCACCCCACCCTTTTGATTTCTTTTTTCTGCAACCCTTAACTCTTCAATTACTTCTGGATACGAAAACCAAGACGGTATTTCTTCTCCCGCTCGAAGCATCCTACGAAATTCTGTGCCCGAAATGTTTTTGATGGTGTGACCCTCCTTAACTTCGTCTGGCGAAACATATAGATCAAGTTCAGCAACATATACCATCTCAGGTTGAGTAATTATTTCAAGACCAATTTCTTTTTCATATTTTTTAGCAAGTAACTGTGCGTCGTATGGTCCATAAAATGGTTTCCCATCTTTGCCATTTCCTGGTCCTGCATGATCTCTTCCCATAATAAAGTGTGTCGCTCCGTAGTTTTTTCTGATAAGAGCATGCCACAGGGCCTCTCTAGGGCCTGCCATACGCATTGCAAGTGGTAAAAGCGAAAGGGTTGCGTGGTCTTTCAGATATTTTTCGTAAAGCTTTTTATACGAACGAACACGAGTAACATAATCAATGTCGCCTTCTTTAGTCATTCCAACAACAGGATGAAGCAGGATATGAGCCCCTGACTCTTTCTGCGAACGGTCAACTATCTCAACATGCGCACGATGCATTGGGTTTCTTGTTTGAAATGCAACAACCTTCGGCACACCTTTTTGTCTAAAAATCTCTTTTAATTCATGAGGATGATGTCTTAAATCCTTAAAATCATACTTCGGAGAAAATCCAACACCAGAGACAACACCCCCAATATAAAAATCTTTTGTTTCTTTAAAAAGGTACTTCACTCCCGGATGAGTATCGTCCGTAGTACCATAGACTTTCCGTGCCTCGTTTTGTTTATCAGGTTTATAGATTGATTCAATAGTTAAAACTGCAATTTGATTATTATAAGAATCAACCAAAAGTAATTTTTCTCCAAGAGGCAATCTTGAAAGCGTTTCATCCACATCAAGCACAATAGGTATAGGCCAGAGCGCGCCACTTTTGAGGTGCACATTCTCTACCACTTCTTCATAATCTTCTTTATTTAAAAAACCTGTAAGCGGGGCAAACCCTCCACTTATAATTAACTCAAGGTCAAATAATTGTCTGTCGGTAAGCGTCAGTTTCAAGGTATTTTTGTGACTTTCAAGAAACTTTGCTTTTTCTTCGTCTGATTGAAAAAACATTTTAAAGTACTATTTAATTTTTAATATAACCTTACCATTCAAGTGCCTCTTTCGGCACAATAACATCCTGGTCCAAATCTTTTTTTGCAATTTTTCCAACAAGCATTTCAAGTTTTGCTGGAACAATACCGTTTCCAGGACCCTTCACCATAAGCATGTCTGTTGTAATCACTGTGCCTTTTGGTATCGCAACCTTTGTCGCGACGCTCTTTGCTAACTTTTCTCTAAGTGGAATGAGTTCTGGGTGAAGAACTTTCTCTGTCTCTTTTCCTAAAATATTTTCTATTCTTCTAATTGAAGTAACCAATTCTTTAAGTTCACTTGGAATAAGGCTTCCAGCATGATCTCCTCCTTTCATTGTTTTATCAAGCGTAAAGTGTCTTTCAATAATATGTGCACCCTTTGCCACCGCAACAAGAGTTGGAAGCAAATCTATTTCGTGCCCAGAATAACCAACAGGAAGCGGAGCAAACTTTTCTCTAAGTGTATCCATAAAGTTCATCTGGATTTTTTCTTCTGGTGACGGGTAGAGTGAGAGGCAATGAAAAATAATTATCTTAGAATTATGAGCAAGCACAGTCCTTACTGACGCTTCGATTTCTTCATCAGTATTCATCCCTGTTGAAAGAAGCATCGGCTTTCCTTTTTTGGCAACATATTCAAGGAGTGGAATATTGATCGTGTCAGCAGATGGGATCTTATATGCATCGATGCCGAGTTCTTCCATGAAGTCGCTACTCTTTTCATCCCACACACTAGCAAAAAAAAGTATCCCTTTTTCTTCGCAGTATTTTTTAAGCTCTTTGTATTCCGCTTCCCCAAACTCGAGTTTGTCTCGATGTGCTCCGTAAGTTTCTGCGTAAGCATGTGGAGAGTTATAAGGTTTGTCTAATCCTTCTTTTGTAAGAATATCTTTCGTCGTTCTTTTTTGAAACTTCACTGCATCTGCTCCAGCAATCTTTGCTTCATCGATAAGTTTCTTAGCAATCTCAATATCTCCGTTATGGTTGATACCGATTTCCGCAATAACAAAGACTGGCTCACCCGCTCCTACATATTGTTTTCCTATTTTTACCCTTGAAGGTTTTCCTCCGAAAATGTTTTTTATTTTCTCTTTTAAAGACATGTTTTTAAATTTATTTGTAGATTCTATCCTACACCTTAAAACCCCGAAATAGAAGGAGGTGTTACATGGACAAAATCATAAATATATGTTATTTTCCAGAAAATTCTTTTACAACCAGTGTTTCATTAGTGTTGTGCTTTGAGGGCAAAATACCTTCAAAGCACAACACTAACAACAACCAACCTATCCGTCCCGTGCAACGGAACCCAAAAATCTTACCTATGCGAATCTTATTTGTTACAAAAGATACAGTACCCTTCAGGGCACTAAAACCAGTGGCAGAAGCGCTCACCAAACAAGGACACACATTCTTCATCGTCGCTGAAGGATTGTCCTTAGCGATGTGGGAGAAGACCGAACACGCCATTATTTACGGAGGAGAAACAGAACCAAAGGGATTTGAATCGGCGGTGGCTGATCGCATCCTCACAGCTTGCTACCCTGATGTGGTCGTGGTGGGACTGTCCTCACCTATCAACGCGGAGGGCCAGTTTACCTTCGAAGCGAACAAGCGGAAAATTCCTGTCGTCGCTTTCTCGGACACTTGGGGAGCAACATCACGGATGAAACTTGGGGAACCAAATCTCATCCTGACAGTGGACGCTCTCGATGCCAAAATTTCCGAGGGGCATTTCCCAACCAGCAGAGTCGTTCCCGTCGGTGACTGGCTGACAAAACCAGTCACCAGTCTTCGGAGTCCTTGGACTACTGGTACGAAGTCAATCTTTATCGCCGGACAAAACCCTGCGACGACCAAAGACTTCGTACTCGAAACTCTTGGTCAAATAGGTAACAGGAAATCGGACTGGGAAGTGGCATATCGGCCTCATCCGAAATACAAGGATGCTCCGGGAACATTAGAGGTACTCGAACTCCTACGAAAGTCTAGGGTAAAACTGCTCGAGAGAGGCGAAGTGAGCGGGGACGAGTTGGCTGCAACAGCCCACATCACCGTGAGTTCGTTTTCCCGAGCTCTACGAGTTGCATGCCTATACGGAAAGGTAGCAGTTTCGGTTCAAACACCAAATTGCATTGCTCAGATGGAGAAATCCACCGGGCTTAAAACTTATCCGCTTGTTGAACTCGGTCTGTGCCTCAAAATCCCAGATCAAAGGACTAGTTTTGCTGACCTATTCAGGGCGGAAGTTGATGCTGAAGTACGCATGACAAGATCAAAGCGATACAGCAGCAGCATCTTGCCAAACCTTGGGCTGGCAATTTCGGAGATTCTCGCTCTGGCGGAAAACTGAAAGAAACACTGGAAAAACCAACCACTGACCGCGAGCAATCGTCGGTCAGTGATTTTTTATAACAAACTAAGTAGTTTTCTCCTTACCTGTTCCAAAAATGGAAGCCTACTTACAAAAAAAACTTTATAAACTCCATCTTCATAACTCAACTTCGTTATGGAAGTTTCTTTTATTTTAGGAACACCTGATACACCCGCGCGCATTCGAAGAAACGCTGAAATAATAAGTGCATGACTTACTACCACAATACTTTTTTTATTATCTTTTAAGGCTTCTTTCATAACAGCGTCCATGCGTAAGGCGCATTCTGTGAGTGATTCTCCGTCTTCTGGTTTCCACTCCACTTCCCTTCTGGTCATGTTTTTTATTTCTTTATACTTCTTTCCAGTAGCAGAGAGAGAAACTATGTGCTCTTTAAGTCTTTCATCGTACATTGGAGAAATATTTTTTATTTGAGAGATTACCTCTGCTGTTTCTTTTGTTCTTTGGAGTGGACTAACAAACAAAGCATCGAACTGTAATTTTGAAACCACTCTCCTTAAACTTTTTAATTGTTTCTTCCCGCACTCGCTTAAAGACACCTTTGAAGATGTCTCGTAATCCATACCGTCTCTAGGCAAACTCTCTGCATGTCTAATGAGATATATTTCCATAATGTTTTTTAAGCAAAGATTCATAATATTCCCAATCTTCTGGTTGGTTAATTCCGCTTATTCCCCCAGCAATATACATAGGTAAAATATTATCTCCAGACATTTTTTTCTTTTCCATAATTGTTTTCCTCCACATAACATCAATATATCCGATATGCTTGAAACATTCGGGCAGTGATTGTTCTTGCATATTAAAAGCTTCCTTTTGTCCTTCAACTTTAAAGAGTGGCTCTAGGTAACCTGATTCATTTTTCTTAAACATTTTATAAGGATGTTGTTCTGGTCTGGTGACTGTTCTTACTGAATCGGCTTCAGGGTGTGCAAAAAGCAACTCAATACTTTCATCAATTTGTGAAACTGTCCGAAGAGGAGAAGTTGGACGAAGTTGGATAATAATATCGGGAATATAATTTTCGTGTTCTTCGAGCCACGACAGTGCATTGGTAAAAGTTTCGAGATCTGTTGATTTATCTCCCGCAATATCTTGTGGTCGAAGAAATGGCACTTCTGCACCCAAAGAGAGGGCGACCTCTTTTATTTTTTCTGAATCAGTTGAAACAATCACCCGATCAATATATTTTGATTTTTTACCTTCATCAATCGCGTAAGCAATAAGAGGCTTCCCTGCCATCATTTTTATATTCTTATCTGGAATTCTTTTAGAACCTCCTCGAGCGGGTATTAACGCTAACACTTTATAATTGTGTATCATTGATTTTAAGTAAGTCTTTTAAATAATTTGCAATTCGCTTTGATGCAAGTCCATCGATCTTATAAGCAAAACGCTCTACCGCTTTTTTTCTATTATCTTTATCAATCGAACTGTCTGTCATATACATCTTAACCATTTCACATAGTTCTTCTTTATTATAAGCGATTTTTGCTTTGCTCACTCCAATAAAATCTTCGTAGTGAGTATAGAGGTCATAAAATCTTCTTACTGATTCGTAGTAACTCACATCATTTTCTGGTGTTGACCCGTTAAAAGCAACGCATACGAAAGGCTTATCGATCACACATGAGTCAACAGCCATAGTTGAAGCTGGAGTAATAACAAGTTCACTATGATAAATTGAATTTATTAAATAAGCATTATCATCAAGTCCGTCCTTTTTTCCTGTAGCATAATCTCCACTTGTATCAAAAATGATATGTTTATATTTCTTGTCAGGTTCTACTATTTTAAATTTTGGGTGCGCCCTATAAATAATTGGTAACTTAGGAAGTAACCCTTCTTCGATAAGATTTTCTAAAACATCGGGCATTTCTTTCTCATGTATAAAAAGAAATTCTCCCATCGCACCATATAGGATATATTTCTCAGTTGGGTTAATTCCAAGTCTCGGTAAAAATTTTTCTCGACTCTCTAACACCTCATTTAATCTAGCTACAACATCATAGTGCGGTAATCCAACAACCGTCATTGGAACATACTTGCTATAAATTGCTTGGTATTCTTCTGCCATGTCAACGAGAAATGGATTCTGTAACAAAAACTCATCCGGAACAACCCGCAGAAGTCCATGACTCGAAAAGTTATCCCAACTTCTACCCATGCCAATGAGTTTAACACCTCTTCTTTTTGCCTCTCTAGAAATAGGCACATCAAAGTCGTAGTTGGAAAGCGATGTAGCAAAAATCGCTACTGGCTTATATGTATCGTAAAGTAGTTTTAATTTTTCGTCCGGAGTAATAGTAAGAAGAAGTTTTCTTATCATTTTTTTATACCAATCAAAGTTCCCGAGAGTAGTGGCCAAAAATCTTTTCCACATAGTGTCAAAAAAAGAAGAGTCACCTCTCTTATAAGAACGCATCTTACTCCAGAGATTCGTGTGACTATCTATACCACTTCTTGCAAGAGAATTTAGTAAAGACTCTTTCCGACCAACCTTACCTCTTTTATATTCTTCAATAATAAGACCTTCTGGCAAGATTTGTTTAAAAAAATCTTTTTTTCCTTCTTGAACAAGAACAACAACATTGTATAGGTTTTGAGACAAAAATTCAGACCAAAAACTTTTCGTAAATATATTTCTTATAACAATATCCTCTCCTATATTTATAAAAATTGTCTTTTTATTCATACGCTTATACTTTCATTTTCTCTAGTGATTCCAAGGTGGCAAGCGCTTCAGTTGAAAGTGTGTAATGTTTTGCTAATTCTTCTACTTTTTTTGACGATCTGTTTAAGCTTTGGTCTATATTCTTTTTAATTTCTTCGAGCGGAACACTACCTCCAACAAAGTCTTTTATGGTTTGAAGTATTTTTTCACTCTTTTCAGGAATAAATAAAACCTCGTAAAAAATAAGCATCTAATCTTTTCCACTTAAATGGTATAGCATATCTCGGTTTGCTTTACTCCACAGTTCTATAACTTGTTCAAAAGAATATCTTCCTCCTTCCCACGCCTTCATAAAAGATTCCGCGACAGCAAGTGGATGTCTATATACACCAACAAGCTTAGTTGATTTTGGTAAATAAGGCTTAAGGTAATAAAAAAGTATTGGAAAACTCTTAAGACCCCAAGAAGAACTCTTTGAAAGAATTGAAAGCTCTTTTTGTAGTCGGACTCGCGAGAAAGCTCTTCCTAGACGCTTTAAAAAACCCTTCGCATCCAAACTACTCTTCTCACCAAACTCATCCCTCACTCCCGCTTGATTCAACATACTTCGAAGTACTTTAAAAATTTTCTCGTTTTCATAAAACCCTTTTGGATTTCTGAAGTCTACTTTTTTCATATCTATTTCCTCACCAAAATTAACCCCAAGAGTATGAAGTATTTGTCCAAGTAGACTAGTACCACTTCTCTGAAATCCAAGGACGACAAACACATTATGTTCTTGATTGATGGGATGTTTTTGAGATACAAAATTAAATATTTTCCAAATCATAAATTGAGGAATTACTTGGTGGCCACAATACCATAGCCAAGAGTAAAATCAACGCGAGGTACTTGTTTTTTATATACCGTTCTAATCAGTAATAGAGAAAAAGAAATCGATAAAGAAATAAGCTTTCGTGCGTACTTATCCAAAAGAGAGTAGTTTTTTTCGTCCTCAGAAGTATCGGCAAGAGATTTCAAAAAGTGATTACTCGTGGTTTCAAGTACCTCGTCAGGCCTTCCTAGTGGAGTAATTTTGACATCAGAAAATCCGGCATCTTTGCACATCTGTTCTAAAGCAAATCTTGTATATCTGAAATAATCAAATGGCGCTTGGTGCTCCATAAGTAAAAATGGAACAGACGCAATGAGCTTTCCTCCCTTCTTTAAAACACGGGCACTCTCACTTATCGCAAGCTTGGGATCATAGAGGTGCTCGAAGACGTTGGAAGCGAAAGCCATTTCAAAAGTTTCTGATTCAATCGGTAGTGCTTGGTTAAGGTCACAAACGACATCAACAGTTTTGTCGTAAGGAATAAAATCAACACCTACGACCAGAGCCTCTTTGGGAAATAATTCTTGCAGTTGCCCTGGACCCACACCGATATCAATAATATTTTTTACTCCCGAAAGAAGAGCTAGCTCTTTCTCAAAAAAAGAATAGTTTGCTCTTCGAAGGGGTGTCCAGTCTTTTTTATTAAAGGAAAGTGAACGGTCTCTAGGAACAATCGTTTGCTCGATAAAAAAAAACTTATCATTCTTATACGTAGCTTTCGCCCTATCCTTAACGACTCTTTTTAAAAAATCTTGTTTCGCTTGATATAATTGCTCTTTCATTCCGAGAATTGTATCATAAACTAACTATCATTTAACAAAATAATATGAAAAATACCTTATTACACTATTACTTCAAACTAAGAAACTCTAGTCCTATTTGGAACTTTTTGAATAGAGAAGCAAAAACTTTATTTATAACAAATAAACCGGAATTGGAAGTAATCCAAAAGAACATACTGGCAGACCTTCAAAAAAATGGTATCGCTGTAACTGATCTCGAAAGTTTATTCCCCGGAGAAAACCTGCTCTCCACCTTAAACGCATTTAAAGACACCCTAAACCCCGAAACAGCTGAGCAAGGTAAAAAAGCGTTCCTAAAAAAGTATTGGGATAAATTTCCAACCTTTAACCTTAACAATCCCTTCCTTACCTTTACCCTTTCAAAAAAAGTGCTTTCGCTGGTAAATAGCTACATGGATCAATGGTCCATCTTAAGATATTACGACCTCGCCAAGACACTTCCTGTTGGCGAAAGCGCTGAAGAAGTACAGTCGCAAAGATGGCATCGAGACCCAGAAGAAAAGATGATGGTGAAAGTATTTATATACTTAAATGATGTAGATATGGAAGCAGGTCCATTCATTTATGCATATGAATCACAGGAAGGTGGCAAATTTGGAAAACTATTTCCACAAGAGACGCCACTTGGTGTGTATCCACCGGAAGAAGAATTACTAAAAAAAGTTCCGAAAGAAAACATTCACACCATGACAGGAAAAGCTGGTACAGTAATTTTTTGTAATACCGCAGGACTTCATAAAGGTGGTTTTGCAAAAACAAAAGAGAGAATCATGTTCACAGCATCTTTTACTGCAAGTAGCTACTCAGAAGCACCTCTCTACAGCATACCAAAAGAATCCGACCTCTCTTTGCTCTCACCAGAAGCACGCTTTACAATCTCACAAGCAAAGCATCTTAACTAACTATTTTTTTCTTTAGTACTACAAATATAGTTTCAACAAAGTAGTTCTTAAATATCCTCGACGGAAAAAGTACGAGAATCGGGAAAAATACTTTATGCCAGAGCCTTGTTTTAGGCGCATGATGTATTACTTCTACCACCTCAAAAGGGTTTTTGTAAGTTGCCCCTGCATAGGAAAGAAAACTTTCTACATCTTCTGGATTAAAAAACCATTTATGTCTATCCATTGGTTTTTCTGGAGGAATACCATAACTTGCTTGCCCCGGAGAAAAAGTCATCATTTTTTTAATTTGTTTTTTCCAACAGTTTGGCAAAGAAATTATCACCGTATCTTTTGAAACACGAAATAGATCTGCCACCGAAGTATGTATATCATTTATGTGTTCAAGAGTGTCAAAACAAATAACAGTATCAAAACTATCACCTGGAAACGGGACAGCTGTTTTCTCCCAATCCCAACTCTCTAAATTTGTATTGTTTTTATCTATCAAAGTTACTTTACGCCCCAGAGCCTTTTCCGCACTCGTATCCCGACTTCCAACATCAAGCACTTCCCTTCCCACATATTTAAGAAGTTTGTTCTTAAATAAAAGATACCGTTGCTCTGTTCTTGGTTGATAGAAAGTAAAATCAAGACAGAGACCAACAGGGAATCTTTCCCTGCAGTCCAAAATAGCTTTTAAACCTTCTTCTTTATAGCCTCCTGGATAATACCGCCCCCCATCAGAATATCGTTTAACAATATCTTTTTTTATATAAAGATTTTCTGTGTACATACAAAATTATTTAACATTATTTTTAAAATTCATAAAAAATTTACTAAGCAAACGCCGGTCAATTTCATCGAATGAAAAGAAGCTACTCCATGAAATTGAAAACCCAGTATATATCTTTTTAAGAAATTTGTACCGTTCGTATAAAAAGTAAGTTAATGTCACTAGGTACTCAAAACTTGCCCCTATGATACCGAACACTGGCAAAAAAACCAGAGAACCTAATGCGATAGCGACATTTTTTGTCATTATTGCGTTAAACAAACTCTTCTGTTCTTTTTTTGCATGAAACATAGGAGTAAAAACCACTGCGAAAGATGCCGGAATCATAGAGAATAGTAGAAGTTTGTAGAGTGGCAGCGCAAGGAGATACTTAGGAAACAAAGCTCCAACAAGGACAGGCATACCAAAGAAAAAGAAGGTCCCTGTAACAATAAATATGAACATCTGGTACTTGATTGCTTTCGCCACCATCGTATTTACCAACCGTTTATCTTCTTGGTGCTCAGAAATAAGTGGACTGAGTATTGAAGAAAAAGAAATCAGTGATTGAGTGTGCGACAGTAAGTTAAAAGCTAAAGAGACTACACCAACAGCTCCTGTACCCAAAAACGCTTGCACTATCCACAAGCGCATATTTTGACCGAAAGTATTAAAATAACTTGAAAATACAGACCACTTACCATGATTAAGTATAGATTCAAAGAAAGGAGCGGTACGTGTCAGTAAACTTTCTCGAATCGGCCGATAAGAGTTTTTAAAAGAAGACAGCAATAATAACATTGAAATAATAGGGCCTCCAATGCCTCCGAGAAACACCCCTTCTAACCGAAGTTCGGTAAAATTAAAACAGTAACTGATTATCGCAAAACGCACTAATTCTTCTAGAAAAGAAAGAGCACCCTGTGCAAAAAAGTTTTTGGTGACTGAAAATATCAATGTAAAAAAACCTCGTATAGGAGAAATCAAAAAAAGTAGAGATAAAATTTGAAGCGAACCAGACACATTACTTGTAAAAAACTTTGTGGCAAAAATAGAAATAATAAGAAGAATAAGGAATGCAACCCCGCACAACATACTCTGCAATTTAAAAAAGTTTTTTCCTATTTCCCTCGCTCTTCCGTAATCTTCCTTTCCAAGTGCCGTACTCATATCCGCAACAATCACCTGTATCATCCCTGGCAACATAAAGATGGAGAGAAAGGCAACCACAGACATTGCAAGCTCTGAAAGTCCGTACTCTGTTATAGACAAGTGACTCAGTACTAACACAGCCGTAATCATTGCAATAATTTTTGTTAATACACCAAAAATAGAGGTCCAAAAAGTTCCCTCAAAAACCGTTCTTATTATTGATATTTTTTTTACCATATCGCCTTTATACTAACACGCTACACTATACTCTCGATAAACTTTAAAATACGATCTCTCCTCCCTCTCCATGTATGACTCTTCACTTTCAACATCGCTAAATCAACTTTTCTATCACTATTACCATCTTTTAACAAAGCCATCTCGATTGTTCGTGCCAAAGAACTCTCATCATCAGGGGTAAAAAAATAAACTTCATCTTCACCAACAATTTCTTCAATCGAAGGAATCTTTGACGCAACGATTGGTCTACTACTTGCCATGTACTCAAAAAGCTTCATTGGAGAAGTATAATATTTTGAAATATCCTCCTTAGCAGTATTAGGTATCACCAGCACATCGGCTGCTTTTTGCCAAAAAGGAATTTCTTCATGCTGTTTAAACCCAGCAAAAAAACAATTTTCAAGTCCCTTATACTTATCTTTAAACACACTAACGTCCGACACCGAACCTCCGATAAAATAAAAACGAATATCCTTTGATAACAAAGTTACCGAGCCAAGTAAAGTGCCAACCCCCTTCCATCCATACAGATTTCCTGTGTACACCACTATACGTCCTTCCACAGCAAGACCGATCTTCTGCCGTGCTTCTTCTTTGGATAGCGGAATATCAAACTGCTCAACCGAAACAGCATTTGGTTCACAAAGAACTTTTTCTTGTGAAATAAGTAGTTCTCTTATAGCTTTCTCAAGCTTCCAGTGATTATGAATAATTACACCCTTTACCTTTGCTAATAACTTTTTGTAAAACGGGTAAACAGAAGTCCTTGGAAAGTCATGCATCTCATAGAAAGAGTTCTTAAAAAAGAACGATGCGATAAACAAAGGGATATTCTCATTGGAATAAATAACATCTTTTTTATCTGCTACAAAAAATAAATACGCCACACTACAAACACCGAATATAAAATTACTGATAAAAAAAGCTACCGAAGATAAAAATCTGACCCCAAAAAAATCTATCGTCGGAACATATACTATTTTAAAATTATTTTTTACACCAAAATACTTATAAGGACTCTCAGTAACACGACCTATCCTCCGAGGAACTAAAAGCGTTGTATCGATTACTTCGCCAAACACCTCAGCACTCTTTGCCGCAAATAAAGAGGCGGCCTTTTCACTAGGAAAACGCCCATGGAACAAAAGAAACAACTTTCTATTTTTCATTTTTTTTATATACACCGACGATAGAAACTCCAAAAGGCAAACTAAGGAAAGGGAACAAAAAACGCTCACTTGCAAAAACAAAACGAAGCAAGGTGTTCACTAATTTTGGAATCGGAAAAAAATCACTCTTCCCTGTCTTTTTCTTGCTAATTTTTTTAACCACACGAACAATCGCAACAAACGGAAAAATAAAAAAGTTAGCGTAGGTACTATACAACGGTACAAACCCGGCATTAATTAAGTCTTGATTTAGTCCCCCTTTTGTATACCGTCTCTTATGGTGCACAATCTCATCATGCTCACTCCATAAAAACATAAATGCGGGAACCGAAATTACCAACATTCCTCCCGGTTTCAAGATGTCTTTAATTGCAAGTAGCGATGCGCCACTATCTTCGATATGCTCTAATACATCAAACAAAGTAACTACGTCATATTTTTTTTCCAAAGAAACACCAGGAAGCACCCCTTTCATGATACATACACTAGGATCAATTTCTTTCGCAATCTTAATTGCTTCTTCAGATGCTTCTAATAGTTCTAATCTATCTGTAAACTGACGGAGCATGGGAGCATTGATACCAGGACCACAACCAACATCAAGTAATAAAGGAACTTTTTTATCTTTTCCAATAAAGTACCTAAGTAGTCGCTCCATAATTTGCCTCCGAGCAACAAACCACCAGTTAGTCTTCTCTATCTCTGCAAATTGTTTATATACTGGAAGCTCCATGTGTTTATTTACTCTCTGACTCAATAATAAAATTTGGTCTATTCTTTACTTCTTCATACATCCTCTTTATATACTCACCAATAACTCCAAGAGAAAGCATTTGTATCCCACCCAAAAACAAAGTAATCGTTGCGGTTGAGGCAAATCCTGGAATAGACGCATTTGTAAAAATCTTAAAATACAAAACAACAACTATCCCCACAAAAGAAACAGTTGATACTACAAATCCGACGGCTGATATAAAGGATAGAGGAATATAAGAAAAGGAGAATATACCGTCATACGCTAACTTAAAAAGCTTTCTTACTGAATATTTTGTTTCTCCTGCAAATCTTTTCTCTCGCTCATACGGAAACCCAACTTGAGTAAATCCCACCCATGAACGAAGTCCTCGTACAAAACGATTCCTTTCAGGAAGATTATTAATAACATCAACAACACGTCTACTCATCACAGAAAAGTCACCAGCATCAAGTGGAATTTTATTTTTTTGAGTTAAAAAAGAAAGGAACCTATAAAAAACAAAATAAGCTGTCTTTTTGAAGATCCCCTCTTTTCTATTTTGCCTCACACCATACACAACGTCAAAACCAGATTTTGCTTTTCTATACATTTCTAGAAGCGCGTCTGGTGAGTCTTGCAAGTCAGCATCTATCACCCCGACATACTGGCCCCTCGCAGCACAAAGACCAGCAGATACAGCTGCTTGGTGCCCGAAGTTACGAGAGAGAAAGACAAATCTTACCCGGACATCCCTCTTACATATTTCTTGAATAATACTTCTTGAGGCATCATTCGAACCATCATCAACCAAAATAACCTCAAAAGAATCGCCGTGCTTAAGTAAAGCTAGTAGTCTTCGTTCTAGTTCAGGAAGAACCGCTTCTTCGTTATATACGGGTACGACGATTGAAAATTCTTTCATAGATAAAACAAAGCATAACAGACGAAAATGCAAATATCAAAGGATTAAGCATGTAGCGATGTCGTGCCTCAACACCAATGGAAACTGACAAAATAGTAACAGAAAAATAAGCCATATATAAAAGAAAAAGTATTGCGATATGGTTTCTTTTAATTAAAGCCCCTAAGAGCGCACTAAACAGTGCAAC
>JANMMK010000106.1:0-1872 GCA_031373235.1 bacterium
CAAAAAGAAAACAATCAAAGTCAAAGCACTATAAAAAACATCCGGAAGAAGTACTACACTATAATACACACCAACCAGCTCAAGGGCGCTAAATAAAGCAACTCCAAAAGCAACTTTTCTTGGGACCGACAATTTTAGAGACAATAGATAAACAAGTACTGGCAAAAACGATGCTAAGAAAATTTGCTTCAATGAAAGAACCCATAAAGGCAATCCTGACGCAAGAAAAAGACTAAGTATAAAAGGATATCCCGGGGCTCTATAAGCTTCCAAAAAACCTCCATATGAAAACGAACCATCCCTAAGTAAACTCTCGGCGTTTCCAAGATAACGCTTGGTATCTCCAAGTATAAGACCGTCTGTACCAAATGAAGAACTAATAAAAAGTAACACCCCTATCCTCAATACAAAAGCGACTAAAAAAAGTACACCGCATGTTTTTATCAATTCTTCATGAGTATTTATAGAAACTTTAAGACTACCTAATTTTGATTTCCAAATATCGGAGAATATAACATATCGATATGTGACAAAACTTATACAAGCAATGATTGCTGAAGCTCCGAGCTGAGCCACTAGAATAAGGTTAATACCGATATATACACTTATAAGATGAACTAGAAAGATGTTAAATAAAGACATCATTCCCCAGAAAACAACAAAATGTACAAACTCTTTCTTCGGATCTCCCAATGAGTGTTTGTGTGTAATAAATCTTTGATACAAAAAACTTACTACAACTGAGAGTACGAAAGCGATAAAAACACTAACTAAGTGATGCAAACCTGCATACCGTAAAAGTAGATGCAAAGAACCAAGATCAGTACCTAAACCTAAAACCCCTCCTATAATAAAGTTAAAAAAATAAGTGATGTGTTGTTTTGAAAACATAAGTTATTTGAAATACCCTTCCACTATCTTCCATGATATCCTCTTTGCACTTCCAAGCTTAGTTATATATGTTACACCAATAAGCTTTTTAATTCTTCTCAATAAGAAAAAACTTCTCCATGAATCATATATAGAAATAAAAACTATAGTTTCTTTATGGCTATATCTTTTTAATAAACTAAGAACTTTTTTGTAATTCACATAATACAGAATTTCAGACAATACAATAACATCAAACTTCAAACCCACACAAAATTCTTCCTTCTCAATATCAAGTTCTAAAAAATGCTGACTTGGAAATTCTTTCTTCAGTTTTGAAATAGCTTCACCTGAAAGATCGATCCCTGTATAAGAGAAATCATCCTCAACCGACCCTAAAAGTGAAAGAAGTCCCCCGTTACCACAACCAACATCGAGCAGACTTAATTTTTTTGTACTAAGAGAGTCCTTTATTTTTTGTGCAATATAAGCTGTATTTTCTGGTGTCTCTCTCAGGAAATCCCATTTCCCCTCTTTATATTGTTTCTCCCATGATGCTTTTGCTTGAGAAACAATCACAGGATTTTTCCCGGAGAGAACTTTTTTAGTCACTGTGAGTATTTTTTTGAACATAAATTACTTTTGAAACAAAACTCTTACGTACTGCCTTGTAAGAAAAAAACTTAAAACAATTGGTGAATACAAACGATATATATCATACCGAAGAGGTACTACCGCATCAAACCTTTCCCTCATTCTTATAGCAACCAACTTATATAATTGCTTAGTAAATGAAACAACTTGTGGAAGTATACCCTTACCTAAAAAAACAAAGAAATTTGTCGACTTCCATTCATTAGCTAGTACAGAAAGTCTTTTATGTACTTTGTGGGCGTAGACACTGAAAACCAACTGATCATGAAGAGGTACCAACCAAGAAGCACTGATAACACCCACCTCCTCACCTTTTTTTAGCGCAATTTTTTCATGAACTTTTTTTAT
>JANMMK010000032.1:0-2121 GCA_031373235.1 bacterium
AAAAACCGTCCACTTTTAGTGCTGTTTTTTGAGTCAGTTAACACAAGACGAAATGTCGGTTCGTGCTTTCTTCCTACTCGTTGTAATCGAATTTTTAACATGTGTGAAATACTAACAGATATAAGGTTTTTGGTCAACCAATCCCCTTGCCAAGGAAAACTCTACCCTTGACTTTACAAAGAAAGAATCTAATGTGGTAACTAAATGAGAACAAAAACGATCATTGAGGGTATAGAAAGAGCCCGTGAATCAACAAGGCCTAAACAAAGGGGAGAACATGAAGAAGACCCTTTGGGAGAAAACCCTCTCGAAGACCTCTACCAAGCAACTCTTGGAACACACAAAGAGGAATGGTGGGAACTTCCCGAAGATAAACAAAAAAAGGTGATAAACGATTTCACCATAAAAGACCATGAATTCAGTAGTTGGTGTGCTATGCACAACCAAGAACAGGAAACTGTCACTGGAAGAGAGGCACAAGGTCAGCTAGAGATCACCCGCTTCTTTTGGTCAAAGATTCACAAACAAAACGGCAACTGATGTATCAGGTTGCCGGATTTTTTTGCTCAAAAAACCTCTAAACTTATCACTATATAAACTATCAATCTACTGCTAAACTAAAGAAACAATGAAACATAACTTCAAAAAAGAATTTCCTAAAAAACAGACCGCGCAGAAAAGCCAGAAACCGCTCATCGGAAAAATTAGCGTAAATGCTAAAGGTGTTGGTTTTGTCGCTATAGAAGATAAAGATTCCGACATTGTCGTTGAATCCCCATTTCTCAATACCGCACTTCATGGAGACGAAGTTGAAATAAAAATAAACTCGCAAGAAAAAAATACACGGACTTCAGGTGAAGTGATTAGGATAGTCAAAAGAGTAAAAGAAAAATTTGTTGGCATCTTACAAGAATCACCTGAAGGACTATTTCTTGTGCCAGATGACACTCGGATGTACCTTGATATCAAAATCAAAAAAGATTCTGCCCTCATAAAAGCTATTGGCAAAAAAATACAAGTAAAAATGTTGCCTTGGACTGACTCTTCAAAAAATCCAGAAGGCGTATTGCTATCTGTTCTTGGAAACAAAGGAGACAACAACGTCGAAATGAAAGCAATCGTGCTTGAAAAAGGTTTCGAAACAGATTTCCCTGATGAAGTGCTCAAAGAAGCTGACCACGAAAAAGATAGGGCTACTTCGTATGATGGACTAAAAGATAATCGAAAAGATTTTAGAGGCACTACTACTTTTACTATCGACCCCGCTGACGCAAAAGACTTCGACGACGCAATTTCCTACAAAGAGATCGGAGGAGATGACATTGAAATAGGGGTGCACATTGCTGATGTGTCTCATTACGTAAAAGAAGGAACAAGTCTTGACATTGAAGCAATTAAACGAGCCTGCTCAATTTATCTTGTCGACCGAACTATCCCCATGCTTCCCGAAGTCCTTTCAAATGACCTTTGTTCACTCAACCCAAAAGAAGACAAACTAGCCTTCTCAGCTGTATTTGTGATGAACAAAAAAACAGCGCAAGTGAAAGAGCGATGGTTTGGCAAAACGATAATCAACTCAGATAAACGTTTTACTTATGAAGAAGCACAACAAGGCATTGTTTCAAAACAAGGTATATTTGCCCACGAACTTGAAGTGTTAAATACCATTGCTAAAGTTCTTCAAAAAGAAAAATTTGCTAGTGGTGCTATCGACTTCGAGCAGTCAGAAATAAAATTTCGTCTTGACGACATTGGACGCCCGCTTGAGGTACTACGAAAAGAAAGACTTGACGCACACAAGCTTGTTGAAGAGTTTATGTTACTTGCCAATCGAGAAGTAGCAGAGTTTATTTTTAATGGAGCAAAAAATAAAAAAGGAATGGTTGGTATATACCGAATACACGATGTTCCTCAATTAGAAAAAATAAATGATCTTGTTCTGTTCTTGAAAGCGCTCGGACACAAACTACCTGTAAGAAACGGCAAGGTACTATCTCGTGACATCAATATACTTCTTAAAGAAATCGAAGGAACTCCTGAAGAAAGTCTTATCAAAACAGCAACTATCCGTTCCATGTCAAAAGCTATATATTCTCCAAATAACCTCGGACACTTTGGACT
>JANMMK010000050.1:0-4002 GCA_031373235.1 bacterium
AGCTTCCTCGGCTCGAAAATATAAAAGAAGACTTTTCTACTTTGCTCGCTCTACGTCGCTAATAAAAAAATCGACCACTCCTTTTGCAAGAAGTGGCGATATTGAAGTCAGATAACTTTGTCGATTCTCGGCCGACGCGGTCAAGAAGACCGCGCCGGCTTCAAACTTTGGGAAACTAGGCGCCTCCAGCAGCGTCTTCCGAAATATTCGTACATTTCAGCATTTGACGATGGAACTCGAACCAGTCGTCGAGGTTGTTCAGGTTGACGGCGTCAGGAAGCACGCCCCCATTGTCTATGGTGTCGTTCGCTTCAAGGATGCTTTTACGGGTCTCGTCCGTGTGGACGTAGCCGAGGATGGCGATGTTGTGCTTGTGGATGTCGGCCGGTGTGAGCTTTGTGCCGTTTGTGCGGACCCATGCTTCGAAGAGTGGGTAGGTTGGTTTGCTGTTGGTGATGTATGCTCTCACCGCATCAGCGTCGAGGCCGAGCGCAGTGATTGTCATCATGTCGAAGCCCGGGCCGATGCCGGGATAGCCTGGGGCGAGTTGGCCGGTGGCTTCGAGGCTGACTTTTAGCCAGAGGCGTGGTAGGTGGAGTGCGCCGAGCGGGCCGGCGACTCCAGAACTGATCATTGGGACTATGTTTGTTGCTTGCATGTTCGTATGTATTTTTTTGATTGGTCAGCACTTTTTGTGCCAACCGACAAATCCTCGAATATTTCGAATACTTATCGGTTAGCACAAACTTCCCCACCGCTTTCTCTATAAAGTTATCTAATTTTTAAGGTTCAAATTTTTTATGACATTACACTATGTTGCTCCTTTGTCAATAGTAGTTTGCCTTTTTAGGTTTTGGCCGTTATACTCTTTATTAGTGGAAAATAAAGAAAATAGTATAGAAAAAGAATCTTCAAATACCCTTATGAGTAAAGGAGAACTCATTGCTTTTGCATATGATGTTGGATTTGCCATCATTATTCCTCTCATTATTTTTACCTTAGGAGGAAGATTGCTTGATAAAAAACTTGGGACTGCGCCATGGTGCATGCTTGCAGGGTTACTCATTTCTCTTGTTTTCACTAGTATTAGCATATACAAAAAAACTAAAAAATTTCTCTAGTATTTTTCTTTTTTCCTTACCAACTTAATCACTTATAAACTTAGAAACTAACATGGAGGTATCAATAAAAGCACAAACACTTTTTCATATTGGACAATTCGCAGTCACTAACACCATACTTACTTCATGGTTAGTTGTTTTAGTCATCTGTCTTCTTGCCTTATATATCAAAGGTAAACTTACCAAATCACCGACTAGCAAGTCAGTGCTTATGGTTGAAGTTATTTTTGAGAAATTGATTGATTTCCTTCAAGTGTTTGCTGGCACAAAAGAAAAAGTAAAAAAATTCTTTCCACTTGTGGCGACAATCTTCTTCTATGTTCTTATTTCTAATTGGATCGGAACTCTTCCTGGAGTAGAAACGATTGGACTTAAAGAAACTTATAAAAAAGAAGTTGAATTTGTAAAACAAGAAGAAAAAACCGGTGCACCAAAAGATGAGATTGTGGCATTTGAAGAAGGTAAATTTGAAACACTAAAAGAAGAAAAAAAGGAACTTTCGAAACCTTCTGAAGTTGCCGAAGAAGGTCATGAAAAAAAGCTTATTCCACTTCTTAGAACTGTGTTTTCTGACTTAAACATGACACTCGTTCTCGCTCTTATCACAGTACTAGCGACACATATCGTTGGCTTTACTTCTATTGGTGCGAAGCATCACATTGGAAAATTTCTTGTAAACCCACTCAAAAGTCCTATTGGTTTTTTTGTTGGTATATTAGAGCTTATTGGAGAAGTCTCTCGAGTAGTTTCACTTACTTTCCGGTTGTTTGGAAATATTTTTGCGGGAAGTGTACTCATGCTTATCATTTCGCATTTGGCAGGGTTTATCGTACCAATTCCCTTTTTAGGACTTGAATTATTCGTTGGATTTATCCAAGCGCTTGTATTTGCGGTGCTTACAATGCTTTTTATTGCTTCTGCGACAGAAATGCATCATGAGGAGGAAAAGCATTAGGAAGTTTGTGGTTGGCAGTTTGTAGTTGGTAGATATAAAAAATCACTAGGTTTTGAAACCTAGTGCTTAATTTTTTGCTACGAACATTCCCCTGGTTGGATTGAGGTAGATCATTGTTCCGTAAGTAGCCTTTGGAGCATCTACGCAAAAAAAGGTCTGAACTTGAATTGCTAGCACTTTGAGCCAATCACCCAAAATACCTGTGACAGAAGTCTCATCCGGAGTCGCTACGTTGGCATGCTCTGCAACGAGACGGATGACTTCTTCTGCACTAATGACCCTAAGTTTTCGAAGGAGCTGTTTGTGATGTTTTGGAAGGACACGGAAAACAATCGTGGAATTATTGGTATTCATTTCAAATCAACTTTGACATATATAAACACTTTGTCAATCCCTTATTCTATTGAAAAAAGCATAAAACCCTATATAATTTAGCCCACTTGAGATTATATTCTCAGTTTTTTTATTAGTAATATTTAAGATAAATTTATGGAACTATCAGAACTTAAACCTTTCGCAGCAGCTCTTGCTATCGGACTTGGAGCTATGGGACCAGCTATCGGTATCGGTATGTTCGCTTCAAAAGCAATGGAAGCTATTGGACGAAATCCAGAATCTGCATCAAAAGTACAATCTGCGATGATTCTTGCTATCGCCTTTACAGAAGCGATTGCTGTATACGCACTTGTTGTTGCTCTCATCATAATGTTCGTGTAATCAAGAGTTATGGAAATACTTTCTTCTCTTGGAGTACACTGGACTTCTTTACTTGCCCAATTTGTAAACTTTGGGATTTTGGTCTTTGTGCTGACAAAATTGGTCTACAAACCAATGATGAAAGCGCTAAGTGACCGTGAACAAGTAATAAAACAAATTGGAGAGAATAGTCAAAAGACAGAAAGTTTACTTGAAGACGCAAAAGAAAAACAAGAAGCAGTTTTGGCGGAAGCACGAAAACACGCTGACAAAATCATCAAAGAAGCAGAAGTGGCATCTCATACACTTCGAGAAAATCTACTCTCTGAAGCAAAGAAAGATGCTGACAAACTCATCAAAGAAGGAACAAGAAAACTTGAAGAAGATCAAAACAAGTTTTACGCGAATCTCAAAAAAGAATTAGTTGAGCTTGTTTCTCTTGGAATAGAAAAAACAGTGGGTAGCTACATTACCCCTGAAGCACAGAGCAAACTAAAAGAAGAAGCCCTTGCTTCTGCCCTTTCTTTTAAGGACAAGCTTAAAAAATAAATCTGCCATGAAGTTTTCTTCTAAAAAATTAGGTAAAGCACTCGCCTCTCTTGTTGTTCAAGAGAAGACCTCATCTGAAGATCTTGTCAAAGAAGTAGCTGCTTTTTTAGTTTCTTTAGGAAAAACTTCTAAACTAGGAGATGTAACAAGATCTTTTAGTAAAGAATATAACAAGCAAACTGGTACCATCGATATCAAAGTTGTAGCTGCTTCGAAAGAAGCAATTCCTTCTTTTGTTTCTTTTAAAGATGCGAAAATTTCAGTAACAGAAAAAATAGACGCGAGCTTACTGGGAGGAGTGAAACTTCTTATAGACGATCTTGAGATAGATACAAGTATCAAAACAAAAATTAATACATTAAAAACAATTGCACACTAATATTTTATTAACTATTTATTAAAACACACCATGAAAGAAACAATAATCGAAGCACTAAAAAAAGAGATTAGCGGTCTTAAAACAGATACCAAAGTAGAAAACCTTGGTTATGTATCTCGTATTGCTGACGGTGTGGCGATTGTTTCTGGTCTTTCAAAGGCAAAGTATGCGGAAATGCTTTCTTTTGAAACAAAGAGTGGTGATGTTGTGCTTGGTGTAGCGCTCAACCTCGAAGAAGACCAGCTTGGTGCGATTGTGCTTGGTGACGACAAAAAAATCTCTGAAGGAGATGTAGTAAAAAC